>NZ_CAXCAM010000018.1:0-58057 GCF_963980585.1 uncultured Ilumatobacter sp. | reverse complement strand
CACCTCACCTCACCTGACATCCGCCAGCCCCAGCCAGCTTCGTTTGCGTCGGGATTATTGCGGACTGGTCCTCAAGAAGTCGGACACAAACGAGATGTCAGGCGGCGGCGGAGGTCTCGCACCACTGTCTGTGGTGTCTCGAACACATCGGCGTACGTGTGCTCGTACACCAACCGCCCCATTTCAATCAGCTCGCTTCGACGCTGGGCGTCCTTGCGGCGTTCCGAGGGGCTCGAGTGGCCGTGTTGACCACTGACTTCGACGACGACGTCGGCGCCAAACAAGAAGTCGACCCGTGCGACAAATCGACTTCCGTGACGGTGGATGACCTGCGTCGCGGGGCGCGGGAGGCCCGCTTCGCGGACGATCTGCAAGAAGCGGCGCTCGAGCGGCGAGTGCCCACCGCTGTCGACAACGAGGTCCTCGATGAGCCGGCATCCCCACCGGCCCGAGCCCCGAAGCGTTTCCAGCCGGTGTGCCAACACGGTTGGTGAGGACAGTCCCAGACGAACAGCGCTGTCGATCGCCGCCTCGATCCGTGGGCGTGTTCGTCGGGCATGTGCAAGATCGATGATCGTTCGCGTCGCCGAGGTGGCCCGAAAACCGTCGCTGCTCACGCGATCGATCGGTGGCAGCCACTTGGTCGTGTGGACCTGAAACGGAATCATGGGCTGTCGCCCGCCGCGGACCACGGTGAACTCAACAGCGGTCCGATCGGAGCGGTCGAGGCGATGAAGCGCTGCCGCGGCCTCGTAGCTCACCACGCTCTCGTTGCCGAGAGCCAGCAGACCGAGCACCAGGCGGTGTTCATGCGTTACGGGAGCGCCGCGGACCCGATAGACGCCAGGTGCAGCCTTGAGGAGTGGACCTCCGTCGATCAGGCGGCGGCGCTCCCACGGTGTGGCGCAGCAATCATCGATCTGTCGGTTTGTGACCAATCCATGTTGTATTTCGGCGAGACGTTCGAGCGTGCTGTCCATGCCTGTGCAGTGGGCGGTCTTCTCGCGTTTCCGGAGCGAACGCGTCCACATCACGTTTGTGTTGGGATTTCTGCGGACCGGTCCGCAGAAATCCCAACACAAACGGCGAGGCAGCGCGGTCAGAGCTTGCGGTGGCGAGGCGAGGTGCCGGTGAAGTCTTCGATGATTGCTTCGGCTTCGGCTTTGCGGTCTTCGGTGACGAAGATCCGGGCCATCGCTTCGCGGTTGTAAACGCCCATATTCAGATTGAAGTCCTCGGTCCAGACCGCCGGGACGCCCTCGTCCTTCAGCAGTTCGGTGAGCATCGGGCCCTGCCAAACCGGGACCCAGCCGGCCTCGACGGTCTTGTCGGGATTCGGTGGTTTGGGTAGGTGCTTCCCGAACACCCAGTTCCAGGCGCTGCGAAACGTCGGCATGTGTGCAGACTATGGGCACCTCATGAGTGACCTACCACCCATCCTGCAGCATTTGCCGCCTGCGCCCGACGAGTCGGCGTTGCTCGATGGCTTTACCAATTGGACAGTCGAGCAGGGCATCGAGATGTACCCGGCGCAGGAGGAAGCCGCATTCGAACTGATCGCAGGCAGCAACGTGATCCTCAATACGCCGACCGGGTCGGGTAAGTCACTCGTCGCGGTCGCTGCTCACTTCGTCGGTCTTGGGCGCGATCAACGCAGCGTGTACACCGCCCCCATCAAGGCATTGGTCAGCGAGAAGTTCTTCGAGCTGTGCCGGCAGTTCGGGCCGGAGCGTGTCGGGATGATCACCGGCGACGGATCGATCAACCCCGACGCGCCGATCATCTGCTGCACCGCTGAAATCCTCGCGAACTGGGCGTTGCGCGACGGTGACCGCACGGGCGTCGACATCGTGATCGCAGACGAGTTCCACTTCTACGCCGACCCACAACGCGGCTGGGCCTGGCAGTTACCGATCCTCGAACTTCCGCACTGTCAGTTTCTGCTGATGTCGGCGACGCTCGGCAACACGCGATTCTTCGAAGAGGAATTATCCCGGCGAACCGGTCGAGATACGGCGCTGGTCAAGTCGACGCAGCGACCGGTGCCGCTGCACTTCGAGTATCGAACGTCGACACTGCATCAATCGATCGAAGCGCTCCTTGAGTCCGGCAGAGCACCGATCTATCTCGTGCACTTCACGCAGCGCGAGGCAACCGAGGCGGCGCAGAGTTACCTGAGCCTCGACCCGCTGAGCAAGGATGAGAAGCAACAGGTCAAGGAGTTGATCGGCGGATTCCGATTTGATTCGCCGTTCGGCAAGGGCTTGCGACGTTTTCTCGTCGGAGGAGTGGGGGTGCACCACGCCGGCCTTCTCCCGAAGTATCGACTCCTCGTCGAGCGGTTGGCGCAGGCGGGGCTCCTCAAGATCATCTGCGGTACTGACACACTCGGTGTCGGCGTCAACGTGCCGATTCGGTCGGTGTTGTTCACCCAGCTCTGCAAGTACGACGGCACCAGCACGCGGCTCCTGCGCGTGCGCGAGTTCCAGCAGATCGCCGGGCGGGCGGGTAGACGCGGCTTTGACGACAGCGGTGATGTGTGGGCCCAAGCGCCCGAGCACGTCGTGATGAATCAGCAGATGCTGCAAAAGGCAGCGGAGGACGCGAAGAAGAAAAAGAAGCTCGTCAAGAAGAAGGCGCCCGATCGTGGCTACGCCCACTGGGACGAAGGCACGTTCACCAGGCTGGTCGAAGGTGACCCTGAGCCGTTGACGTCGAGCTTCGCGGTCAATCACCAGATGGTGATGAGCCTGCTCGATCGACCGGGCGATGGCTGCCGCGCCGTCCGCTCGTTGATGACCGACAACCACGAATCGCGCAAGCAGCAGCGCCACCACATCCGTCGGTCCATCTCGATCTATCGTTCGCTTGTCGATGCCGGTCTCCTCGAGTTCCCCGATGAACCCGACGAGTACGGCCGACGAGTACGTGTCGACTTCGATCTGCAGGACGAGTTCGCGTTGCATCAACCGCTGTCGCTGTGGGCGCTCGATGCAATTGAACATCTCGACCGCGAGTTCGAAGTGGAAGAACGGTCACACGAGCAACGCCACGAGCGACGCGAGCGAGAACGTGAGAAAGTTGTCGATCAGGAAACGCCGGCAAACGACAATCCGTTCGCAGCCCTGTCCGGCCTGGTCCTGGATGTCGCCACCGAGGCGGACGGGACTGACGAGATGGACGGGGCGGAGACAGACGAAAACGACGCGTCTGTCGGTTTCGAACCGGTCGAGGAACGGACAGGACTGACCGAGGTGGAACCAGTCGAGGAGGAGTCGACGATGCGCCTCGTCGAGGCTGAGACAAAGGGCGAGGTGCAGCGGGCGATCGCAGTACTGACCATCGTCGAGGCCGTGCAGGAGAGCCCGGGGGTGGTGATCAACGCTCAGCTGCGCAAGGCCAAGGATGAGTTGATGGCCGAGATGAAGTCGTCTGGCGTCGAGTATGAGGAGCGGATGGAACGTCTGGGCAAGGTCGAGCCACCGCGGCCGATGAAGGACTGGATGTACTCGGACTTCAACGAGTTCCGCACCAGGCACCCCTGGGTCGGGGGGAACACCGTGAAGCCAAAGTCGATTGCCAGAGACATGTTTGAACGGTCGATGACGTTCGGTGAATACACGGGCCACTATGGGCTCAAACAGAGTGAAGGTGTGCTCTTGCGGTACCTGTCGGACGTGTACAAGGGCATGACCCAAAACGTTCCTGCCGACGCGATGAACGATGAGCTCGATGAGATAGCGCACTGGCTTGGCACGCTCGTCCGCCAGGTTGACTCGAGCTTGTTGGATGAGTGGGAACGACTGCAGAACCCCGACGAGCACGGAGAAGTTGACGGGGAGGTGCGTCCGCCGTCAGAAGAGACCCACGGCGAGGTCACGATCACTACCGATGCTCGGGCGTTCCGCACGCTGGTTCGCAACGCAGCATTCCGTTGGGTCGAGCAACTGGCGCGCCACGAACGTCCGAGAGGGTCAGTCGAGGGTCTGAACGCTCGCGAATTGATGGCGCCCTACTGGGACGAGTACGACGCGATCGAAATCGATGGCGATGCTCGGAACTCGAGCCGTTTCGACTTCGACGCGGCGGCGGGAAGGGTCAGTCAGACCATTCACGACCCCGAGGGGCACGACGAGTGGCGAGTGCTCGGAGACGTCAATCTTGAGGCCTCGCGAGAGGAGGATCGACTTGTCATCGCGCTCACCGGCATCGAACGCCGCTGATCGCTACAGCTGAGAGACCGGCCAGCAATTGCCGCTCTCGAGTGACTTAAGTGCGTGACCTGAGGTCGCGATGCGGGCGCACAGCTGCTCGGAACCAACGGCACCGCCGTCGCCGACCGGCTCGATCTCGCGAATGCTGATCCGGCAACGGTCATTCCCGCAGCGCAGCAGGCGTTGGTCAAATGGCAGCGCAAGGCCGAGAGTCCGCTGAGCTCAACGGATCTGACGATCGCTGCTCGAGTGCTGGTACGGACCTGTGAGGGGATCCTCAACGACGCCACTCAGGGCGTCTGATTCCTCCCGCAACACAGACTTCACACGGCGCCTCGCCCTTGACCATTGCCCGGTGCCTGACATGTCGTTAGTGTCCGGACATGGCAAATATCGTGAAAGCCGCACTCCTCCAGACTGACTGGACCGGCGATAAGGAGTCGATGATCGTCAAGCACGAGGAAGCGGCGCGCGAGGCAGCCGCGCAGGGTGCCCAGATCATCTGTTTCCAGGAGCTCTTCTACGGCCCGTACTTCTGCCAAGTGCAGGACGCTGAGTACTACGAGTACACCGAGTACATCCCTGACGGGCCGACCACCAAGCGCTTCCAGGCGCTCGCCAAGGAACTCAACATGGTGATGGTCCTGCCGATGTATGAGATCGAACAACCCGGCGTGTACTACAACACCGCAGCGGTGATTGATGCCGATGGCACCTACCTCGGCAAGTACCGCAAGCAGCACATCCCGCAGGTCAAGGGCTTCTGGGAGAAGTTCTATTTCAAGCCAGGCAACGGCGGGTACCCAATCTTCGACACCGCCGTCGGCAAGGTCGGTGTGTACATCTGTTACGACCGCCACTTCCCAGAGGGGTGGAGAGCGCTCGGGCTGAACGGCGCAGAAATCGTCTTCAACCCGTCAGCGACCCACCGTGGTCTGAGTGAGTACCTCTGGTCGATCGAACAGCCGGCAGCAGCCGTGGCAAACATGTACTACGTCGGAGCGATCAACCGGGTGGGCATTGAGCCGCTGGGTGAGAACGATTTCTACGGACAGAGCTATTTCATCGGGCCGCGCGGCGAGTATGTCGGCGACAAGGGAAGCCCGCACGATCCTGAACTCATCGTCCGTGAATTCGACCTGGACCTCATCCGCGAGGTCCGCGACGGCTGGCAGTTCTACCGCGACCGTCGTCCCGAGGCGTATGGCGAATTGGTGGAAGGCTGAGAGGGGTCTGACAGTGGCGACCACACTGATTTCTGGCGGCACCGTCGTCTCGGCGATCGGTCGGCGCGAAGCCGATGTGTTGATCGACGGCGAATCGATCGCTGCGATACTCGCTCCGGGGCACGCTGCGGCATACGGCATCACACCTGACGTTGTGATCGACGCAACCGGGAAATACGTCGTGCCTGGCGGCGTCGACGCCCACGTCCATATGTCGTTGCCGTTCGGTGGCACGGTGTCCGCCGACGACTTCGATACGGGCTCGCGAGCTGCGGCGTGGGGCGGTGTCACCACGATCATCGACTTCGCGTCTCAGACGGTCGGGCTCGATGTACGCGAGGCCCTCGCGGCGCGACACGTGGAAGCCGCTGGCGAATGCCACGTCGACTACGCCTTCCACCAGATCATTGGTGACGTGAACGAGGAATCGCTCGAGGCAATGACGCACCTCGTCGAGAACGAAGGCGTCACGAGCTTCAAAATGTTCATGGCCTACCCGGGTGTCTTCTACTCCGACGATGGCAAGATCCTGCGGGCGATGCAGAACGCATCGGAATCGGGTGCTTTGATGATGATGCACGCCGAGAACGGGATTGCGATCGACGTGCTGGTCGCCCAGTCGCTCGCCCGTGGTGACAGCGACCCGAAATATCACTCGTATACCCGGCCTGAGGAGCTCGAGTCGGAGGCGACCCACCGTGCGATCAAGCTCGCTCGTGTCGCCGGCAACGTTCCGCTCTACATCGTGCACATGTCGGCGTCCGAGGCACTCGAAGAGGTGTCGCGCGCTCAGCACATGGGCCTCAACGTGTTTGCTGAGACCTGCCCGCAATACCTCTACTTGTCGATCGAGGACCACCTCGCTCAGCCAGGGTTCGAAGGGGCGAAATGGGTGTGTTCGACGCCGCTGCGCTCGAAGCATGAACACCACCAGAAGGATCTGTGGAAGGGCCTGCGGATGAACGAGTTGGCCGTGGTGTCCACCGACCACTGCCCGTTCTGCATGAAGGATCAGAAGGAACTCGGTCTCGGGGACTTCTCGAAGATCCCGAACGGCATGGGCGGCGTGGAGCACCGGATGGAAATGATCTACCAGGGTGTGGTGATGGGGGAGATGACCCTCGAACGCTGGGTCGAGACCTGCTGCACCACCCCGGCGCGCATGTTTGGCCTTGAGAAGAAGGGTGTGCTCGAGCCCGGCGCTGACGCAGACGTTCTCGTGTGGGATCCGAACACCAAGACCAAGATCGGTATCAACGACAAACACCATATGGCGATGGATCACTCGTCCTACGAGGGCTTCGAAGTCGACGGCAAGGTCGACACGGTGATTTCACGTGGCCGCGTCGTCGTGGCGAACGACACCTACCTTGGAGCCAAGGGCCACGGCCAGTTTGTCAAGCGCAGCCTCAACCAGTACATCCACTGAACATCCACTGAATCGGGATCACAACATGGACATCGGAGTCGTACTGCAGACCACACCACCAGCGGCGCGCGTGATCGATTTAGCCAAACGTGCTGAGACATACGGCTTCAGCCATGTCTGGACCTTCGACTCGCACATCCTGTGGGAGGAGCCGTACGTCATCTACTCCCAGATCCTCAACGAGACGCGCAATATCGTTGTCGGGCCGATGGTCACGAACCCGGCGACGCGCGACTGGACCGTGACGGCATCGACCTACGCGACGCTCAATGAGATGTACGGCAATCGCACGGTCTGCGGCATCGGTCGGGGCGATTCTGCGGTCCGTGTCACCAACGGCAAGCCGACGACTCTGGCCACAATGCGTGACTCGATCAACGTGATCCGCGAACTCGGCTGCGGTCGCAGCGTCGACTACAACGGCTCCACGATCACACTGCCGTGGGCGGCCAAGAGCGAGCTCGAAGTGTGGGGTGCCGGCTACGGGCCCAAAGCGCTGAAGATGATCGGCGAGACCTGCGATGGTTTCATTCTCCAGCTGGCGGACCTGTCGATCACCGAGTGGATGATCAACGCCGTCCGGACTGCGGCGAGCGATGCGGGGCGGAACCCGGACGACATCACGATGTGCATCGCTGCGCCCGCCTACGTCGGGCCGACCGAAGACCTGCCATACATGCGCGATCAGTGCCGATGGTTCGGAGGGATGGTCGGCAACCACGTGGCCGACATCGTGACTCGCTATGGCGATGCTGCCCCGGTGCCACAGGCATTGACCGACTACATCAAGGGTCGCCAGGAGTACGACTACAACGAACATGGCCAGTCGGGCAACACCCACACCACGTTCGTCCCCGATGAAATCGTCGATCGCTTCTGCATCCTCGGACCCATCGAGGCGCAGATGGAGAAGCTCAACGCCTTGAAGGCGCTCGGCGTCGACCAGTTCGCGGTCTATCTCCAGCACGATGGCAAGGACCACACGCTGCAGCAGTACGGCGAGCACGTCATTCCAGCGCTGCGTGAACAGGCCGTGGCTCGTCAGTGATCCGGCAGGCTGCGCGGCGATCGGCGCTGTTCGTCGTTGCGCTCGCCGCAGTCGCCGCGACATGGGAGCTGTACAAGGTTGTCGGCCCCGAGACGGGCGGCGAGGTCTTCGGCTGGGCGATCCTGCCGAAGTCGAACGATCGGGTGATGCCACATACATGGGAGATGATCGCCGAGTTCTTCGATCCCGAGACTCGTGGCACGCCGCTCGTGTGGCAGGCCGTACTCGGTTACGCATGGTTCACGTTCCGGCTTGCGTTGTTCGGTCTCTTCGTTGGCACGGTCGTCGGTGTCGGACTGGCGATTCTCATGGCGCGCTTCCGGGTCGTGGAGCGCGGTCTGTTGCCCTATGTCATCGCGTCCCAGACTGTGCCGTTGATCGCCCTCGCGCCGCAGATCGCCACGATCGCCGGTAACTGGGGCCTCCCACGATGGGCGTGGGTGTCAATCCTCGGCGCGTTTCTCGCGTTCTTCCCCATCAGCATCGCGATGCTCAAGGGCCTGAGTTCGGCCCCTGCCGCCTCAGTCGAGTTGATGGACAGTTACGCCGCGAGTTGGTGGACGACATTGGTCAAGCTGCGGCTCCCGGCATCGATGGGCTATCTCGTGCCCGGCATGAAGCTGGCAGCGACGGCATCGGTGATCGGTGTGATCGTGTCCGAGATTTCGACGGGCCTCGCCGGTGGAATCGGCAGGGCGACGTTGCAGTATGCGGCAAAGGCGACCAGTGAACCGGCACAGGTGTACACAGCGCTCATCGGCGCAGGCGCGCTCGGCCTTTTGCTGTATGGATTCGTCGTTGCCATGGAATTCGCGCTCATGCGGAACCGACCACAGGAGGCCACAGGATGACTGAGCATGCGGTGGCAATCAACGGAGCGTCGATGGTGTTCAATCCGGGGAGCGTCGGCCAGTTGGAGGCGCTGCGCGACATCGATCTCGACATCGCGGCAGGCGACTTCGTGTCTCTCATTGGTCCGTCCGGTTGTGGGAAGTCGACGTTGCTCCGGCTGATTGCCAACCTGCTGTCGCCGACTGCGGGCGATGTGTTGGTGAACGGCAAATCAGCGGCACAGGCCAGGGTCGATCAGGACTACGGCATGGCGTTCCAGCAGTCTGGATTATTCGACTGGCGCTCGGTTCGCAAGAACATCGAACTGCCGCTGGAACTGAAGGGCTGGGACAAGAAGCGTCGAGCGGAACGGTCCGCCGAAATGTTGGAATTGGTGCAGCTCTCCGAGTTCGGTGACCATCGGCCGTGGGAATTGTCCGGAGGCATGCAACAGAGGATTGCGATCGCCCGAGCACTCGCCTCGCATCCACCGCTGCTGCTGATGGACGAGCCGTTCGGTGCACTCGACGAGATGACCCGTGAGCACATGCAGTCTGAACTGCTCAGAATCTGTGCCGCTGCCGACACGACGGTGGTGTTCGTGACTCACTCGATACCCGAGGCGGTGTACTTGTCGAATCGTGTGGTGGTGATGTCGCCACGCCCAGGCCAGATCACCGACGTGATCGACGTGGATCTCGGTGCGGCACGAGACGACGACACGCGCGAGGACGAGACGTTCTACAAGAAGATCACCGAAGTACGTGAGGCCCTGCGTGGCGCCGAGCTCGGCGACACCGCCCGGGGGGTCGACGACCGATGAGGCGTGCGCCTTCACTCCTGGCGATCTGGCCACCACTCGTGTTCGGGGTGGTCTTCCTCGCCGTGTGGGAAACGATCGTCGCGGTGTACGACATCAAGAAGTTCCTGCTCCCTGCCCCCACAGCGATCGCATCGGCGTTCGCGGACAATCTCGAGAATGTCTGGGAAGCGGTACTTGTCACCGGCGCCAACGCGCTCGTCGGGTTCGTACTCGGTGTGTTGCTCGGGATCGCCGTCAGCTTCGTGCTCATGCGCTTCAGCGTGTTGAACGAACTCACCACCCCGCTCGCAGTCGCGATCAACGCGGTACCGATCGTGATCATCGTTCCGGTCCTCAACAACATGTATCCGGCCGGGTCGCAGGTTCCGCGCAGGGTCATGGTCGTCCTGATCGTCTTCTTCGTCGTCCTCGTCAACGTCGCGAAGGGGCTGCGCCAAGTGAGCGGCACGCATATGGAACTCATGCGGTCATATGCGGCATCTCCGCGCGAGATCCTCGTCAAGACGCGCATCCCGAACGCGATCCCGTATCTCTTTACGGCCATGAAGATCGCTGCGCCTCTCTCGGTGATCACCGCGTTTGTTGCCGAGTACTTTGGCGGGACCCAGACGGGATTGGGTTCCGCGATCACGTCGAATGCGTCAACATCGAAGAACGACGTGATGTGGGCTTACGTTTTGGGCGCCTGCCTGCTCGGGTTGTCGTTCTACGTGGCATCGATCTGGTTGGAAAAGGCAACGACAAGGCAACACCGCCGAAATCCAGCCATGACATGATGAAGACCAACTACTCCTAGGGGGAGAACACCATGAAGAAACATCCAGCCAAACTGTTGACGGCCTGCGTCGTCGGCCTCGCGCTCGTCGCCGCGTCCTGCGGCAGCGACGACGAACCCGCCGCTGACACGGCCGCACCGGAACCCGCTGCCACGGAACCTGCAACGGCCGACCCGGCCGCGTGTGAGACGACCGATGACGTCAGCATGCAGCTGCAGTGGTTCACCCAGGCTCAGTTCGCGGGCTACTACGCCGCTCAGGACATGGGGTACTACGAGGACATGTGCCTCAACGTCACCATCGTCGAGGGTGGATTCGATATCACGCCACAGGTGCAACTGGCCAACGGCGATGTCGACTTCGCCACAGCATGGGTGTCGAAGTCCCTCGCGACACGCGAAGCGGGCGCGAACATTGTCAACATCGCTCAGGTGTTCCAACGTTCGGGCACGCTGCAAGTGAGCTTCGCCGACTCAGGCATCACCTCACCCGCTGATTTCGCGGGCAAGAAGATCGGCAACTGGGGATTCGGCAACGAGTTCGAGATCTTCGCGGCGCTCGGCAAGGAAGGCCTGGACCCTGCGACCGATGTGGAACTCATCGGGCAGCAGTTCGACATGGTCGCATTGCTCGAAGGCGAGATCGACGCGGCCGAGGCGATGACGTACAACGAGTATGCACAAGTCCTCGAAGCGGAGAATCCGGACACCGGCGAGCTGTACACGCCGGACGACTTCAACGTGATCAGCTACGAAGAAGTCGGCGTCGGCATGCTCCAGGACGCGATTTGGGCTGACGGCGACAGGCTTGCCAACGACCCCGCCTACAAGGACCAGGCCACTCGCTTCGTCGCCGCGTCGTTGGAAGGCTGGACGTTCTGCCGCGACAACATCGAGGCGTGCCGCGACATTGTGCTCGCACAGGGTTCCACGCTCGGCGCGAGCCATCAGCTGTGGCAGATGAACGAAGTCAACAAGCTGATCTGGCCGTCGCCGAACGGCGTCGGCTTCATCGACCAGGTGGCCTGGGATCAGACCGTGGAGACCAGCCTGAGCACACCAAACCTCGAAGGTTCGACGGTGCTCACCGCACCGCCGACCGACGGAGCGTTCACCAACGAGATCGTCGAGGCGGCATGGGCCCTGCTCGGCGATATGGATCTGGACCTGTTCGGACCGGACTATGCGCCGACCGAGGTGACGCTGAACGCCGGAGGCAACTGACGCGACGCGGTCAGTCTGTGCCCGGCGCAGACTGACCGCAGTTGGTCTACGGTTGGGGCATGGCTGAAATCGTCGAATTCGCAAGCAACGGCAACAACGCACGCGGGTACCTCGCGGTGCCCGAATCGGGCAGCGGCCCCGGCATCATCGTGGTGCAGGAGTGGTGGGGTCTGGACTCGGGCATCAAGGAAATGGCCGACCGGCTGGCGACGGCTGGCTTCGTCGCCCTCGCTCCCGATTTGTACCATGGCGAGCTTGCTGAGCACACGGAGATGGACAAAGCCGCCGAGCTGATGAACTCGCTTCCCGCGGATCGTGCGGCGCGCGACATGAGCGGTGCGGTCGACTATCTCGCCGATCACGAGTCCACCACTGGCGATGGCATCGGTGTCATGGGGTTCTGTATGGGTGGATTGCTCACGTTCGTACTCGCTGCGCTCCGGCCCGACAAGATCAAAGCAGCGGTGCCGTTCTACGGCTTTCCGCAAGGTGATGACCAGCCGGACTATTCCAAGATCGAAGCTGCCATCCAAGGTCACATGGCAGAAAACGACGACTTCTTCCCGCCTTCCGCCGCGATGCATCTTCACGATGAGCTCCAAGCACTCGGCAAGAACGCCTCGATCACGGTGCACGAAGGCTCAGGCCACGCGTTCATGGCTCCGCACAATGCCCTGGGCACGCAGGACGCCGAACTCTCGGCGAAGATCTGGCCGGGGGCAACGGCCTTTCTGCACGAGCACCTTGGCTGATTGACGGCTGATTGACGGCTGATTGACGGCTGATTGACGGCACGCCTCTGCGGCTGCCCACTACCGTTGATCCCATGATCATCAGACGTCACACTTCTGCACGATCGCGTCTCGCCGCTGGCGCCGCAGCCATCGCGCTCGTTGCGAGCGCGTGCGGTGGCGATAGCAGTGGCGGAGGTACAGCGGCGTCGTGGTGCGATTTCGTCACCGAGTCCGATGTCGTCGATGAGATCTTCGATTCGCTCGGTGTCGACCCTGCCGAGACCGAGAGCGGATTGAAAAGGGTCGAAGAGTTCGTGAAACGGCTACCGAACGAGGCGCCACCAGAGATCGCCGAGGATGCCACGACGATCGCAGACGGAGCGCAACTGTTGATTGACGCATTTGCCTCCGCCGACTTCGACATCGCCGATGCTGACCTGTCCTTCATGTCTGACTCCGAGTTGGAGGCGAATCTCGATGCCGCTGGCGAGCGAATTGATGTTTATACGCAGAGCGAGTGCGGGCGCCCGTTCGGCGAGGATGACTCAGCTGGCAGTGACCCTGACCCGAGCGAAGATGGCGGCAGCGACAGTGATTTCGACCCGGCGGGTGGCACCTTGCGCGACCAACTCATCGCACAATTCGAATCGATTGGTCTGACCAACGAGGAGTCAAGCTGCATTGCAGCCAACCTCGACTTCTCGGATCCGGCCGTCCAGAGCGGCGATGTCGCTGCAATGCTTGACGTGTTCGGGGAGTGTGGCATCGGCCTGGATCGACTCGCCGAACTCGGCAGCTGACAGGCGGCCGCCCTGTGCCCCTCGAAACGGACGAACATTGATGACTGCGAACGCCCAACGATTTGACGCCGTGCTGTTTGATGCCGGCGGCGTGCTCGTCTTGCCTGATCCCACGGTCTTGGTGCCGTTGCTCGACTTCTATGGCGGTGACACCTCGATCGAGGCGCATCGTCGTGCGCACTATGCCGGTATGCGTGACAAATCGCACGAAGGGTCGTCGGAAGACGAGTGGCTCGTTTACGACGAGGCGTACGTCGCGGCCGTCGGTGTGCGGAGCGCCGAGCGGGACGAAGCAGCCGATGTACTGAATCGCACGCGTACGCCGGATCTGTGGCGGTGGCCGATTCCTGAAACGCTGGTGGCTCTGCGCCGCCTCGCGGATGCTGGCGTGCCAATGGGTGTGGTGTCGAATGCGAGTGGCCAAGTGGAAGGGTCCCTCAACAGGTCGGTCTGCCAGGTCGGCGATGGCCCATTCGTGTCGATGCGCTGCATCGTCGACAGCCACGTGGTCGGGGTCACGAAACCCGACCCGACCATCTTCGACCACGCACTGCCGTATTTCGCTGAGTTCGACCGAAGCCGCATTGCCTACATCGGCGACAGTGTGGCCATGGATATTCGGTCGTCCACGGGAGCAGGCCTCCACCCGATCTTGATCGACCCGTACGACGACCATGCCGGAGCCGACTTCGAGCGGATCGCGTCCGTTGGCGTCATCGCGGACGAACTTTGCAGATAGGGATTCCTCCAGATGACCGAGAACGAACCAGCCACGATCGGCGACCTGCCGACCCCAGCCTTGGTGATCGACCGCCCGACGTTCAACGCGAATCGCGCTGCGATGGATGCGTTGCTGCCAGGGGACAAGCTCCGCCCGCACGTGAAAGCATTCAAGACCACGGCGCTTGCGCAATTGCTTGCCGACGACGGTCATCGGGGATTCTGCTGTGCAACACCCCGCGAGGTCGAAGGGATGGTCGCTGCCGGACTTGGCGACGACTTGCTGCTGGCGAACGAGTCGCTTGACGTTGCTCGCCTTGGCGCGCTGGCGGACCGAGCGAACATCACCGTCGCGGTTGACTCCGAGGCAACGCTCGACGCTGCGATCGCTGGGCGTGTCCGCTCGGTACTCGTCGACGTCAATGTCGGGTTGCCGCGCTGTGGCATCGATCCGGCAGACGCGGGCCGACTCGCTGATCGTGCGCGCGGCGCCGGACTCGAGGTGCGCGGTGTCATGGGGTACGAGGGCCACCTCATGATGGTCAGGGACCCCAAGGAGAAGGCTGACAAGGTTGGTGCCTCGATGGAACTGCTGCTCCGGGCCTCGGCGGACGTCGGTGGCGACATCGTGTCGGGTGGAGGCACGGGCACCTGCCTGACCAATACCTGGTGCACGGAGATCCAGGCAGGGAGCTACACGCTGATGGACACTGATTACGGCAAGCTCGACCTGCCCTTCGAGCTGGCGCTCAACGTCGTCGCGACCGTCATCTCCGTGAACACGAAGGGATGGATCATCGCTGACGCAGGCATCAAGTCGATGGCGATGGACCACGGCAACCCGACATGGGAACACGGTGACGTCTTCTTCCTCTCTGACGAACACATCACGCTGTCGCCGACCAACATCAACGAATGGAAAGTCGGGGACCGTGTTCGTCTCCAGCCCGCGCATGTCGACCCCACGATCGCCAAGCACGAACAGATGTGGCTCGTCGACGGTGACAGCGTGGTTGATCGCTGGGCCGTCGACCTTCGACACTGGTGACCGCGAATCGATTCTCAAGTTGGTGGGGGATTGTGCCGATGTCTCGACAAGTACATCCATGATCCGCGCATCTGGCGCGGCATACAATCACATTGGCCGCTCAGCGGTTGATGCGTGACTGCTCGGGCACCGGGCGAAATATTCGACACGGAACAAGGAGCCTCCAAGATGAGCAACATTCCACCCGCTAGCCAGTACGGAAATCCGCCGACCGAACCGGAGCCGCACGTGATGCGATCGACCGGCCGTGTCACAGCGATGATTGCTCGTTTCATCGGGTATGTCGTGTATGTCTACATCTTGTTCGTCGAGGTCATCTTGGCGATCGGCTTCTTCTTGTTGCTGCTCGGCGCCAACCCGTCGTCTGGCTTTGTCGAGTGGGCGTACCGGAACCTCGACCGCGCCATGAAGCCGTTCCGCGGCATCTTCACCCCGATCGAGTTGGGAACGACAAACGGCAACCAGGTTGAGTCGGTCTTTGATACTTCTGTGTTGTTCGCCATGATCATCTACGGAATTATCGGCCTGCTCGTCCACGCCGCGATTCAGTGGCTCGACCACAAGGTCAAGAAGATCGAACGTCAGCAGTACAACGAAGAAGCCGCATATGAGGCCGAGCGCATTCGCCAGGAAATGCTGCAATCAGGAATGGCCGCGACCACCACGGTCACGCGAACCACACCCACTGCCACGACGTCGACCACGACTGCCATCCCATCAGCGATGCCCGTACCGCCGAGCTCGCCCGGAAACGTCCCGCGGCCGCCGTCAGCACCGCCAGGCTGACACCGCTCCAGCTGATTGGACCCTCAGACGCTCGACGCCTGTCGGCTGGCCGAGGCCAAAGTGTTCGATAACACCAGGGTTCAGTCGGTGATGACCGCGGCGATGACGCTGATCTCCACGAGCAGCGCAGAGCGCGCCATGTGGGCTTGCACGCAGGCTCGAGCGGGAGCCTGTCCGTCAGGAACCCAGGCATTCCAAACTTCGTTCATCGGGGCGAAATCGTTGGCGATGTCGCGGAGGTAGATCGTGGCGGAGAGGATGTGCGACGGACTGCTTCCAGCCTCGGAAAGCAGCTCCTCGACGCGTGACAGCGTCGACCGGGTCTGTTCTTGTACGTCCGCGTCAGCATCTTGCGCGACCTGACCTGACAGATAGATCACGTCACCGTGCCGGACGATCATGCTGGCGCGCGGGCTGGTGTGAAGGCGGGAGATCTCGGTCATGGTGTCGCCACGTTAGGTCGCGCGTTGTCAGGCGGAATGGCCCAGCACGCTGGCGAAGCACTCCAATGTCTGGTCGATGTCGTCATCGGTGGTCTGCCAGCTCGTGACAAGGCGGATGACGCCGGGGCCGATCCGGTAGAAGAGCAGACCAGCCGCCTCCAACCGTGTGGCTGCCCCGTCCGGGACGCGGGCGAACAACATGTTGACGTCGGGTGGGTTGAGGAACTCCACGCCAGCGTCGAGCAGGCCGGTGGCCAACCGCTCCATTTGTCGATTCGAATGACCGGCCAGCCGCAACCACAGATCGTCGGTGAGGTACGCAATGAGCTGGGCCGACTGGAATCGCATCTTCGACGTCACATGGCCGGAGCGTTTCGTGCGGTAAACGAGTTGGTCGGCTGCGTCCTCGTCGAAGACGACGATTGCCTCGGCCGAGAGCGCTCCGTTCTTCGTGGCTCCGAGTGAGACGACGTCAACACCGGCCTGCCAGGTGATCTCGGCGGGGGAGCAACCCAGTCGCGCCATTGCATTGGCGATGCGCGCTCCGTCGATGTGGACCCGCAACCCGCGACCGTGCGCGATGTCGGCCAAGGCGCTGACCTCGTCGACCGTGTAGATCGTGCCCATGTCGGTGGGTTGTGTGAGCGAAAGCACCGCGGGTTGTGAGTGATGTGGGTCGCCCCAGCGGACCGCGCCGAGTGCCGTTTCGAGGCCGTCGGGGTGCACCCGGTGGCTGTGGCCGGACACGCCGCGCATCACTGCACCGCCACCAAGCATCGAGGTGGCGCCACCCTCGCTGTTCAAAATGTGCGCTGATTCGTGGCACAACACGGCGCCCCACGGCGGGCAGATCGATGTCAGCGCCAAGGCGTTAGCGGCAGTTCCGCTCGTGACGGGAAAGACCCGTGCTGCGGGCTGCTCGAACACGTCACGCACGACCTCCTCGAGCCGGGCCGTCACGGCGTCGTCGCCGTACGCCAGCGCCGAGCCGGCATTAGCGGCAGCAACCGCCTCGAGGATCTCGGGTGCGACTGCGGCAGCATTGTCTGAACGAAGCTCGATCTCGGCCATGGCCGCCAGTGTTGCATCTCCTTCCACAACGATGCGGGGCGAGATCGCGGTGATTGTCCGCTGTGCGTCTACTGGCCTCTGCAGGCATCGATCCAGTCGACCTCGAGGGCGAACGGGCCGTCAATGCCGTCAGAGATGATGATGCCGATCTCGATCGCGAGGTTGGGCTCGAACGGCGGAGCGTCGAGGGGTTGGCCGAACACCGATGGCTGCAACTCGGCATACGAGAGTTCGGCCGTCTGCCATCCGTCGGCATCGGTCGGTCCATCGGTGGTCAGGCCGGCTCCGTGCGAGATTGCCCGGCGGCCGGCTTGAGCGCTGTCTGCCAGCGTCAGTCCGTAGGTGCGTTCATCCGCTCGAACACGCAGCACGAGTGACTCGGAGTCGGTGAGCTCATCGCCGGCCAACGGCAGGCGAACTGACGTGAAGCCGCCGCCCGCCGTCACGACGTCGCCGGTGAACTGCATCGCCGAGTCAGCGAACTCGACGGCGCCGTTGGAGCGGCCGCCCATGACGCCGTCGTTGACGATGACCCAACCTTGGCCGTCATCGAAGTCGGTCAGTCGGCGACATGGACGCGCCGGCGCTTCGGACGGCGCTGCGAGCGTGGTCTCTGGCATCGTGTCGGCCGGCTCGGGCTCGACGGTGGTGGGCTCGGTCAAGGGCACAGGTTCCGGTTCGGTGCTCGGCGCAGCGGTTGCGATGGGGGGCGTGGTTGGGCCCTGCACCGATGCGGCCGGGGCATCACTTCCGCAGCCGGCGATGGCAAATGCCAGGCCAACGGCGCCGAACAGACGCTGCACCGAGCGCGAGGTGTGGCGACGTCGGTCACGGTCTGTCGATCCGCGGCGTTCTGGGTCGAACTCGAAAATCATCACACAGAGTGTTCGGAGCGGAGAGTGCAGAGGGATGTTGGATCTCATTGTTGGCCTGGTGACCGTGGTGGCATCGTTGTCCGAGGCCACGCGGCATCGTCCTCGCTGTGATACTCGCCTCCATGATGAACCGGCCAGCGAATACTGACGTCTACGCCGATCTCCGGACGGAGATGATTGCTTTGGGACGCAGCCTGACGGCTGCCGAAGCCGAACTGCGGGTTCCGCAGTCGCCTGCCTGGGCGATCCGAGATGTGATTGCGCACGTGGTCGGCATCGTCGACGACATCCTCTCGGACAATTTGGCCGACATTGGCGCCGACAGCTGGACTGAGGTCCACGTCAGCAGTCGGGCCGACAAGACGCTGGATCAGATCTGTGACGAATGGAGTGCGCTGGCGCCTGGGTTCGACGCACTGGGTGAGGTCAACCCGGTGATGCCAATGCGCGCGGGTGCCGACCTCATCACGCACTACCACGACGTCCTTCAGGCGTTGGGGCGACAAGGTGACCGCGACACGGCCGCGGTGCGAATGGGACTCGAACGTTATGGCCCGTTCTTCTGCGAACGTGCCGAGCATGCTGGGCTGCCCGTGGTGCGGGTCGAAGCGGGTCCGCAGGTGTGGCAGTCGGGCGATGGTGAACCGGTCGCGGTGTTGACGGGATCTGCGTTTGATCTGCTGCGGGCGTTCAGCGGACGACGAAGTGCGGCACAAATTCTGTCGATGGACTGGACCGGCGATGCTGAGCCCTACGTGACGGTGGCGAGCCCGTACGGGCTTCCGCTCGAGGATGTCTCTGAGTGAGCGAGCGGTTGTCCGGTCAGGCTTCGCTGCTGGCGATGAGCTGACGGGCGATGACCTTGAGGCAAAGGGTTTCGTCGGCGCCTTCGAAGATGCTCAACACGCGCGCATCGACGAACAGGCGACTCACTTCGTATTCTTCGGCGTAGCCCATACCGCCGTGGATCTGCATTGACTCGCGGGTCACCCACTCGGCTGCCTTGCAGACGTAGGCCTTGACCATCGATGCTTCCATCTGGCCCTGGCCCTTGGCCATGAGCGTCGCGACGGCGTAGCTGAATTGGCGACCGGCTTGAGTGAGGACAGCGATCCGACCGAGCTTGGCGCGGATCAGTTGGTAATCAAGGATCGACTCACCGAACACCTTGCGGTTCTCGGCATAGTCGAGGCCGAGCTCGTAGGCGGCCTGCATGACGCCGACGGCCCGGGCCGCGGTCTGCAGCCGGCCGTTCTCGAAACCGGCCATCTGGTAGTAGAAGCCCTTACCGAGACCTTCTTCCATTCCGATCTGATTCTCGGCGGGCACCCACCAGTCCTCGAGCGCAATTTCATAGGAGTGCATGCCGCGGTAGCCGATCGTGTCGATCGGGCGACCTTCCATCTTGCCGCCGGTCGGCGTGCCGTCAATGTCCTGGGTCAGCTCGAACCCGTGGGCGTCGCCGCGCGGCTTCGGAACGATGAAGAGCGAGAGTCCGCGGTGGGTCTTCGAGCGATCGGGGTCGGTGCGGGCCAGCAGCGTCAGTGCGTCAGCGCGAGCGCCGAACGTGCACCATGTCTTCACGCCGTTGATGACCCAGCCGGCTTCGCCGTTCGGGCCCTCGGCCGGTGTGGCCATGACCTTGATGCCGGCCACGTCGGAGCCGTAGTCGGGCTCGGTCACCGCAACAGCGGGCATCACCTCGGCGGTCGCCAGGAGCGGCAGCCACTTGTGTTTCTGCTCCTCGGTCCCGCCCTTGACAAGCGCCCGGGTCAGAATCTCGGGTCGTGTGATCAGTGAGCCGCCGATACCCAGGCTGGCCTTCGACAGCGCCTCGGTCGCAGCGACCATGGCGATGTACTCCTCGTCGCCGCCCTCTGAGTAGCCGCCGTACTCGGTGGGCACGCTGAGGCCGAACGCTCCGAGTTCGGCCATGCCGGTAATGATTTCTTCAGGTACGTCAGCGTTGGTGCGATGCACGTGCTCTGCGTGAGGGGCGATGACGTTCTGGGCAAACGCATCGAAGGTGTCAGCCACCATCTCCATGTCGCTTGACAGGTGACTCGGGCCGGCCTGGTCGGCCAGCGACGCCAAGAACTCCGCAGCACGGAACTGGGCGATGAACGCGTGAGCGTTGGCGAGCGGGTCGCGATCCACACCCCAGTCGTCCTCGCGTCCGAGCACCTTGCCAGCAAGGTCATGGAGCATGTCTGCGGCGAACGCGCAGCAGATCTTTGCTTCGGTCTCGCCCTTGTTGCCGTAGTCGATCAACGACTTGGCGGTGGCGACTGCAGAAGCGGCGTGCGCAATGTCGTAGGCCAACACCTGGTTGGTGTCGGCGCCACCGTCGAGTGCCGACAAGCGACGGACAGCTTTGCCCACCACCCGATCAGCGAGGTCGATGGCATCAGCGCAAGCGGGCAGGTCAGGAGTGGCGATTCCCATGAGAGGCGAGAGTACCCATGGGTCACCGAGTGAGGTGAATCTGTGCGCTGCTGCCACGATGTGACTCGTGTCAAACATCTGTGTCTTTTGTGGTTCGAGCAGCGGGACCGATCCTGCCTTCCGGGCAGCTGCTGTCGAGTTGGGTGCGGCCATCGCTGCATCCGATCATGGCCTCGTCTACGGCGGCGGTGACGTCGGGTTGATGGGCATCGTGGCCGATGCGGTTCTCGATGCAGGCGCCGAGGTGACAGGCGTCATCACCGAGCAGCTGCTTGCTCTCGAGGTTGGTCACGTCAATCTCACGAACCTTGAGGTCCTGCCCGACATGCACGCCCGTAAGGCCCGGATGGCAGAGCTCTCTGACGGAGTCGTGGTGCTGCCAGGCGGCTTTGGCACGTACGAAGAGGCATTCGAGGTGCTGACGTGGAATCAGCTCGGGATTGTCGCGGCGCCGATTGTCTTCCTCGACGTCGACGTGAATGGTCAGAGCTTCTTCGCTTCACTGTTCGACTTCATCGACGGCGCTGTGGCTGCTGGATTCATGAAGCCCGAGCACGGTGATCTGGCGCAGCGGGCCACCGACCCAATCGAAGCCGTGGCCATTGCCGCGGGCCCGGCGCCTTCGTTCACTCGCAAGTGGGTCGGCTGACGCGCTCATGGTCAACACGGTCACGCAGCCGGATTCGCCCTCGGGGTGGACCCATCCGTGCCAAGGACAGCGGTACCTTCGCAGCATGATTGCCGTGCGCCGTCACATCGTTGGCACGAAGGTCGTCGCAGTCATCGCTGCAGGCGCAGTGATTGCGTCGGCCTGCACGAGCAGTTCATCGGGCGTGCAGTCAGAGCGGGCCGACCAGTCAACCGTCAGCGAAACTGGCGACGTGCAGGCAGATGACGTGCTGGGCAATACCGGCACCCTCGAGTGGAGTTCGTGTTCCGATGCTGGGAACACCGCCGTTTCGCTGGAGTGCGCCACCCTCAAGGCGCCGCTCGATTACGACGATCCGAACGGCAAGCAGATCAATATCGCCGTTGCCCGGTCAGCCGCGGTCGGCCCGGCGGCCGACCGAGTGGGCTCGCTCGTCTTCAACCCAGGAGGCCCGGGTGGCTCAGGCATCGACTCGCTCGGCTTCATCCCGCTCACCATGTCGCCCGAGATCCTGCAACGTTTCGACCTGGTCAGTTTTGATCCGCGCGGCGTTGGTGCCAGCACCGCACTCACGTGCGACAACGACCTCGACGATCAGGTGACGTTGCTCGCCGACGGCGACGACATCGGGTGGCAGGAGTTGGTCGACGACACGGCTGCCCAGCTCGACACGTGCACGGCGGAGACGAATGCGCTCGCCACGCACGTTGGCACGA
Organism: uncultured Ilumatobacter sp.; assembly: GCF_963980585.1. NCBI lineage: Bacteria > Bacillati > Actinomycetota > Acidimicrobiia > Acidimicrobiales > Ilumatobacteraceae > Ilumatobacter > uncultured Ilumatobacter sp. The sequence goes on along the minus strand of NZ_CAXCAM010000018.1, from coordinate 36,200 downwards.
ACAACGCGGCGCGCGACTTGGATCTGCTGCGCGCGGCACTCGGTGACGACGGCCTGAGCTACGTCGGCTACTCCTACGGCACCCGTCTCGGGGCCACGTACGCCGAACTCTTCCCCGACAACGTCCGTGCGCTCGTGCTCGACGCCGCCGTCAAGCCGACGCGTGACTCCGCTGAACTCGACCGTGAGCAGGGTGCTGGCTTTGATCGAGCACTCGAGAACTTCGCGGCGGCGTGTGACGCCGATACCGACTGTGTGCTGCAGGAAATCGGTCCGACCCTCGAGGTGATCGATGCGCTCGAAATCGAGATCGCCGAAGTCGGATCGTTCCCGACCGAGGACCCCGATCGGGTGCTCACGCCTGGCGAGCTCAACCTCGGTATCGCTGCTGCCCTCTACAGCAAGGAGTCGTGGCCATTCCTCGCATCTGCGCTCTTTACGGCAGCGATCGAGCAAGACGGGAGCCTGCTGCAAGTCCTCGGCGACTCCCTCGTCGGCCGTCAATCTGACGGCACCTATGACAATTCCCAGGTGGCCAACAGTTTCATCAACTGCGCCGATGATGCCGCCCGGCCGAACGCTGATGAGCAACGCATCCTCGCCACGGAAGCTGCTGACATGTCGACCTACTTTGCCGACTTGCTCCGGGCCTCGACGGGTTGCCTCGGGATCGAGGCGGCAACCGACCCGCTGGTGATCGGCCCTGCCGCCGGCTCCGCACCAATCGTCGTGATCGGCAACACCGGTGACCCTGCGACTCCGTACGAGTGGTCGCGGGAACTTGCCGACTCTCTCGACGCCGCCGTCCTGTACACCGTTGAAGCTGAGGGCCACACGGCCTACGGCATCATCGACTGCGTTCAGGCGGACATCGACGCCTATCTGATTGGTCTGACGGTGCCGGTCGACGGCTCGACGTGCTCGGACAATACCGACGCCGACTTCTTCATCCCGGAAGGAGACGGCGAGATCGACCAACTCATCGCATTCTTCGATTGTGCTCGTGACGCAGGCGCCGGCCTGCCCGACATCTCGGTGGCTGACATCCTGAGCGACCCGACGCTTGAGAAGGTGCTCGATTCGATCGACATCACCGACCCCGCTGTCGTCATGGCGTTTGGCGTTTGCCAAGAGTTCATTCCCGGTCTCTGACTGGGCTGGCGGGCCGGCGGGCAGATTGTCCACAGCCGCCCACATGCCGTACACAGCGTCACGCACAGGAATTGGGCAGTAAGCCACACGAAAGACACATGGTTGTGGGTCTTGTTACGCACAGCCATCAGCCCGCACAGTGGAGACATGGCCCGCCCCTTCATTTCCAGCAGAACGTCGGCACCGCGGCGCCGTCGGCATCGTTCGACGCTGCGACAGTTTGATCGGCGAGCTTTGGAGCGGGCGGGGTGGCGAACCACCCTCGAGTTTCGCGAAAATCACGTTCGGCTCGGCGATGGGCAGCTGATCGACGTCGAACCGTTCTGGACGGCCGAAGCCGAGCGCGATGGTGTCGTGATCAGCGCCTCTGCGCGGTCGGAATCGCGCGCTTGGTCACGACTGCAGTCGCGGTCACGACTGAGCGATCGAGATTTCTTGAAAGTCGCAAGCGCCTGAGCAGGGACTTCGCGATTCGTTGTCGGAAACTTGTGGATTCGCCCTCCCTACCGTTGACACCTCCGTAATTTCACTGTTGTATTTACCAACCCGCCCACGTGTGATTACACGACATGTGGTGTCAGGTGGGGGAAATCTGAACAGCTGGCCACGACATCTGGTGGTAGCGGCCAGCCACCGAAAAGCCTGAAGAACACACGCACAACGCGAGATACACGACGCGATGAACTGAGATGGAGTAGCCGGTGACGCTGATTGAAGAGAATGTTGGGAACACAAAGGGTGAGCCGGCCGCCGACGAAACGGGTGCCGAGCAGGCCCCGACGTTGACTGACGCAGCGAAATCTGCGCCATCTGAGGCGCCAGTGGTCACCGGCGGTGGCATGCGGGTCATGAAGCGCAACGGTCACCTGGAACCGGTCGATCTGAACAAGATTGTCAACGCCATTGCTCGAGCCTCGGAAGGGCTGCTCGGTGTTGATCCGATGCGCGTCGCCACCCGCACCATCTCGGCCCTCGCCGACGGCGCCAGCACAGGAGAACTCGACAACCTGTCGATCCGCACGGCTGCGGGCCTCATTGTCGAAGAGCCCAACTACTCCAAGCTCGCTGCACGTCTGCTGGCCACAGTCATCGATAAAGAAGTCCGTAACCAGAACATCCCGTGGTTCTCCGAATCGATCAAGATTTCCCACGAGCAAGGCATTGTTTCCGACGAAGTGCTTGCATTCGTCGAGGCAAACGCACCGGAACTGAATGCGGCGATCAACTCCGACCGTGACCGTCTGTTCGAGTTCTTCGGTTTACGCACGGTCTACGACCGGTACCTGCTGCGCCACCCCGAACGCCGCGACGTCATTGAGACCCCGCAGTACTTCATGCTCCGCGTTGCGTGCGGCCTCGTTGCCGGAGACGCCGAAACTGGCGAGCTGCCCGGCGGAGTCGACGCCGCGGTCAAGTTCTACGACTTGATGTCGTCGCTCGGCTACCTGCCGTCAAGCCCCACGCTGTTCAACTCGGGAACCACCCACAGCCAGATGTCGAGCTGCTACCTGCTCGACTCTCCCGAGGACAGCCTTGAAGGCATTTACAAGCGGTACACCGACATCGCCAAGCTCTCGAAGTTTGCTGGCGGCATCGGCGTCGCCTGGCACCGAGTGCGTGCAAAGAACAGTCTCATCCAGGGCACCAACGGCCTGTCCAACGGCATCGTCCCCTGGCTTCGCACGCTCGACTCCTCGGTCGCCGCGGTCAATCAAGGCGGCCGCCGCAAGGGCGCAGCATGCGTCTACCTCGAGTCATGGCACGCCGATGTCGAAGACTTCCTCGAACTGCGTGACAACACCGGCGACCACGCTCGACGTACACACAATCTCAACATCGCCAACTGGGTCCCCGATCTCTTCATGGAACGCGTCGAGAAGGACTGGCAGTGGAGCCTCTTCGATCCGAAGAAGGTCCCCGATCTCACCGACAAGTTCGGCGAAGACTTCGAACGTGCCTACACCGCGGCCGAAGAGGCCGGCCTCTACGAGCGACAGGTCTCGGCCCGCACGCTGTACTCGAAGATGATGCGTACTCTGGCCCAGACCGGCAACGGCTGGATGACCTTCAAGGACGCATCGAACGAAAAGTGCAACCAGACCGGTGCGCTCAACGATGATGGCACGCCTCGGGTGGTGCACCTCTCCAACCTGTGCACCGAGATCCTCGAAGTCACCGACCAAGCAAACACCGCAGTCTGCAACCTCGGTTCGCTCAACCTCGGCAGCTACGTCTCCGCCGACGGCGAGTTTGACTTCGACCGCCTCGGTCGTGTCGTCCGCCAAGTCGTGCCATTCCTCGACCGGGTCATCGACATCAACTACTACCCGACGCCTGAGGCCAAGTACTCGAACAACAAGTGGCGCCCAGTCGGCCTCGGCATGATGGGCCTGCAGGATGTCTTCTTCAAGAAGGGCCTCCCGTTCGATTCACCTGCCGCCAAGGAACTCAGCAAGCGGATCAGCGCACACATTTACTTCCATGCGCTGTGGGCCTCGACCGAACTGGCCGTCGAGAGCGGCCCGCATGAGTCGTTCGCTGGTACTCGTGCCGCACAGGGCGACTTGCAGTTCGATCTGTGGGACGAAGGCGGTCGCAAGAGCGGCGTCAAAGTCATCCCGCCGGCCGAGCTCGACTGGGACACTCTGCGTGGCCGGGTCAAAGAGCACGGGCTGCGCAACAGCTTGGTCATCGCCATTGCGCCTACCGCCACGATCGCTTCGATTGCCGGTTGCTACGAGTGCATCGAGCCGCAGGTCTCCAACCTGTTCAAGCGCGAAACGCTGTCGGGCGAGTTCATGCAGATCAACCGCTACCTCGTCACCGAGCTGCAGCGTCGTGGCCTGTGGGACGAGCAGATGATCAACGAGATCAAGCAGGCCGAAGGCTCGGTCCAAGACGTCGATCGCATCCCCGCTGAACTGCGCGAGGTGTATCGCACGGCCTGGGAGATCCCGCAGCGCCAGTTGATCGACATGGGCGCCGAACGTGGCGCCTTCATCGATCAGAGCCAGTCGCTCAACCTCTTCATGGAGACGCCGACCATCGGCAAGCTCTCCTCGATGTACCTGCACGCGTGGAAGTCGGGTCTGAAGACCACCTACTACCTGCGCAGTCGTCCAGCGACGAAGATCAACAAGTCCACCACAGCCGCAGCGGCCACAACCCCGCCGAGCGGTCCCAGTGGTGGACGAGACCCCGAACCCACCAAGACGTTCACTGAAGAGGAAGCACTCGCATGCAGCCTTGAGAACCCTGAATCCTGCGAGGCATGCAACTGATGGCACTTATCGACCCGATTATCTCCGACCCGTCTGAGCACCACGGCCTGTTGGCCGAGGCGCCGGTGCCCACTCACACGCCGAATGAGCGAGCGAAACATATCCTCGACCCCGGATTCGACCTGACGCTGCGGCCGATGCGCTATCCGGTGTTCTTCGACATGTACAAGGACGCCATCAAGAACACCTGGACCGTTGACGAGATCGACTTCTCCGACGACCTCGTCGACCTTGACCGCAAGTTGATGCCAGCCGAGAAGCACATGGTCAGCCGCCTCGTTGCGTTCTTCGCAACCGGCGATTCGATCGTCTCGAACAATCTGGTGCTCAACTTGTATAGCCACATCAACAGCCCCGAGGCACGGATGTACCTCTCGCGGCAGTTGTATGAAGAGGCCTTGCACGTCCAGTTCTATTTGACGCTGCTCGACAACTACATCCCGGACATGAAAGAGCGCGAAGCCGCGTTTGCCGCCGTCGAGAACATTCCGTCGATCAAGGCCAAGGCCGACTTCTGCTTCAAGTGGATGAATCAGATCCAAGACGTCCAAGTGGTTGAGACCAAGGAGCAGCGCAAGCAGTTCCTGATGAACCTGATCTGCTTCGCAACGTGCATTGAAGGCCTGTTCTTCTTTGCAGCATTTGCTTACGTCTACTTCCTGCGTTCGAAGGGCCTGCTCAACGGGCTCGCCGACGGCACCAACTGGGTGTTCCGCGACGAGTCATGCCACATGAACTTCGCCCTCGAAGTGGTCAACACCGTTCGCAACGAAGAGCCGGACCTGTTCGACGACCAGCTCGAAGCTGACATTCGCGAGATGTTGCGTGATGCCGTCGAGTGTGAACACCAGTTCGCCGCCGACGTGCTCGCCGACGGCGTGCCGGGCATGAGCCTCGGAGACACTCGCGAGTACCTCCAGTACGTTGCGGACACCCGCCTTGCGCTGCTCGGCTACTCCGCCGAGTTCGGATCGAAAAACCCGTTCAGCTTCATGGAGCTGCAGGATGTGCAAGGACTCTCGAACTTCTTCGAGCGAACCGTGTCGAGCTACCAGACCGGCATCGAAGGCGACGTCAGCTTCGACGAGGACTTCTAGTCCGAACGCCGTCGGTCTGATACCTCTCAGCGATACAGGTTTGTGTGTTCGCCGAGGACGGGGCCGACGTCGCGGATTGATCCCGGCGTTCGGCTGAACTTCGGGACCACGCCCAACATGGCGGTGTCGATACCGGCGCGAGAGGTGAACCGCTGCACCATCTCGCGAGCGAGGTAGTGCTCGTCGGTCAGCATGTCGGCTGCGGTATAGACGCGGCCGGCCGGGACGCTGTGCTCACGCAACAAGCCGAGCAGATCGTCGCTGTCGATGGTCTTGGTCCAGTCAGCGATGATTCCGTCAAGCTGATGCTCACGCTCGCCGCGGGCGCCATGCGTTGCCCACATCGGGTCACTGGCCATCTCGGGCTGGTCCATCGCAGTACACAGTCGGGCGAACACGGCGTCGGCATTCCCGGCGATCAGTACCTCTGAGCCGTCGCGGGTGGGGTAGGCATTTGCCGGCGCCACACCCCGCAACGTTCCGCCTGACCTGGAGCGGAGCACTCCGGCCACGTCATAGTCGGCCATCGACGACTCCATCAGCGCGGCGACTGCCTCGTAGATCGCGACGTCGACTTCCTGGCCTTTCCCGCTGACTGCCCGCTCGTGCAGGGCGGCCAATGTGCCGATCACGGCGAACATCGCCGCAAGTGAGTCACCAAGGCTGATGCCGCAGCGGGCTGGAGCCCGGTCGGCGTCACCGGTGGTGTGGCGGATGCCGCCGATGGCCTCGCCGATCGAGCCGAAACCAGCCTCCGATGAACGCGGTCCGGTCTGGCCGAAGCCCGACACGTGGGTGACGATGACTCCCGGATTCGCCACCGTGAGGGTCGAATAGTCAAGACCGAATTTGGCGAGCGTGCCAGGCCGAAAGTTTTCGAGCACGACATCGCACTCGGTACCCAGCTGTTGCACCATGGCAAGGTCGTCAGCATCCCTGAGATCGGCGACGACCGACTGCTTGTTGCGTGCAATGGTCGGCCACCAGAGGCTCCCGCTGTCGACAGTGACACCCCAGCGGCGCATCGGGTCGCCGCCGTCGGGCGACTCGATCTTGATCACCTCGGCGCCGTAGTCACCGAAGAGTTGACCAGCGAACGGTCCCGCGATGAAATTGCCGAGTTCGAGGACGCGGACGCCACTCAGGGGGCCATCAGTGTCAGCGCTCACGGCTCCATTGTGACGCGTCCAGCTCCTCGCGCCTCAGATCAGCCTTCACCGCACGGTTCGAAGTTGTTCTCAAGCGGGCCGATGCCTGCGGTCACCGCCCGGTCGCGGAACTCGACCAGACCCGGTTGGTCATTCATCCAATCGAGCTTGGCCTGCACCGCATCGGTGCCGGCATCCAACTGGAAGACATACGCGCTGAAAGATTCTGCGAAATCTTCTTCCGGACTGCTGGCGGCGTAGGGACCGAGGAATCCGGGGTTGATGCTGCACCGATCTTCGCCAGCGCTGCCGCTTGCCTCCTCACTCGGATCGATCTCGTCGATCAGACCGTCGTCCCAGAACAGTGCGACCCACTGTGCCATCAGCGAGTCGGGGAGGTAGCAGCCTTCGCCATTGTCGTACGTTGCGCAGTTGTCTTCCGACTCAGCACTCCGGTCGATCTGCGAGGGCAGTGCGGTGAACACGTGGCTGAACTCGTGCGCCATCGTGAGCAGAGCTTCATTTGGATCTTCCTCGTAGGACTCGAGGTTGATGGACATCTGGAACAAGGTGCCGTCGTCGTCGAGCGTGTTGACAAACGCCAACGTGACTTCATCGCCGCCCTCGGTGCTTTCGAAGGAGCCGAACACTCCAAGGTCAGCGAGCTGGAGTGATGGAGTGATGGCCGAGAGCGCTTCCCAGGCCTGAGTCAATGTGGGGTCGTCGTCGCCGAAGCATGCGGCGCCAAGTGCACCGCCGACCACGTAGTGGGCGGTCGTGAATGTCGACGTCTCGTCCTCGCCGAGTCCCTCCGCAGAGCAATCGACGTCATCGCGAGTGAGCGACATGTCAACGGTGCCGGCCGCTCCCGCAGCGTCGCCCTCGTACTCGTCGCCGTACTCATCGTCGTACTCGTCGCCGAACTCGTCGTCGTACTCGTATTCGGCGTCGAACTCGGTCGATGCGTCTGCGACGTCATCGTCACTGTCGGACCCGCATGCTGCAAACAGCAGCGCTGCTGAGATGAAGGCAGTGGACAGTTTCATCGACGTTGATCTGAGCACGTGGTGACTCCGTGGTGGTACGAGCTGATTTGTCGAGTGGTCAGGACGACGCTGGACAACTCAACCGTATTCGACCGGTGCGCGCTCGCCGAGGCCAATCGGCAGTTGTGTGGCGCTCGTCATAGACGCTCGTTCACGCGAGAGCGGTTGGCGTGATCGGGTTCGGCAAGACTGTGTAGGTGAACGATCTTCCTTCCAGCATCATCCTGCGCGACGTCTCGATGCGTGACGGTCTGCAAGACGAAGCCCCCGTCCCGACCGAAACGAAACTGGCACTTTTCGAAGCCCTGGTCGCGGCCGGCGTCCGCGAACTCGAACTCACGAGCTTCGTGCGACCCGACCGAGTGCCCGCCATGGCCGACGCCGACGAATTGTGCGCCGCGACCGCTGGCTCCGAGGTCGTGCGGTGGGGCCTCGTGCTCAACCGTCGGGGCGCGGAACGTGCCATGGCAGCGGGCCTCACGCATCTGCAATACGTCGTTTCGGTCAGCGACACCCACAGCCGCCACAACGCAGGCGCTGGGACCGATGATGCCATTGCCGCATTCGAAGCGCTCGCCGCGCCAATGATCGATCAGGGTGCGGTGATCGAGATGACGCTGTCGACAGCATTCGGCTGCCCGTACGAGCAGCGGATCGATCCGGCCCGCGTGGTTGACGTCGCCCGCCGGGTGGTCGACGCCGGTGCGTCCTCGATCGGCCTTGCCGACACCATCGGTGTGGCCGTGCCGCCCGAGGTGACGTTCCTGGTCGAGCACGTCACGTCAGCTGTCGACGTGTCGATCGGAGCCCACATGCACGACACGCGGGGGCTGGCAGTCGCCAACGGTCTGGCAGCGCTTGCTGCCGGAGCCAACCGCATCGACGCTGCCGTTGGCGGTCTTGGGGGCTGCCCGTTTGCCCCGGGAGCGAGTGGAAACGTCGCCATCGAAGACGTTGCACACGCGCTCGAAGCCATGGGCGTTGACACCGGCTGCTCAGTATCGGGCCTGATCGATGCCGCGGCGTTGGCATGCGGTGCCGTTGGCCGGCCAGTGGCCAGCCATGTCGGTGTTGCGGGACCCCGGTTCGCGGAGTCGGCCGAGGTCGCCTAACGAGGCAATTTCTGCAGATACCGTGACATCGATGGCCGCTGCTGACGAATCGATCTGTCGATGACGGACTGGCTCACGCAGAGCAGCGTCGTCGTCGTTGCCGGTAAGGGTGGCGTTGGCTCGTCCACGGTCGCCGCAGCGCACGCGCTCGCGGCAGCACAGCAGGGCGCCGACGTCCTGTTCATTGCCGTCGACGGTCGACCCGGCATGGGTGAGCTGCTCGGCGGCCGCGAGATCAATGATCGTGACCACGTGCTGCAACGCAAGGTTGGCGGCCCTGGCGGCGGCACGATCCGCGCTCGTAGCATCCCCGCTGAGCAGGCCTTTGGCGATTATCTCGAGCTGAAGGGCGTCGGTGGACTGCTGCGCCGTGCCGCATCGGCCGCCTCGCTCCCGATGATTGCTGCGGCCACGCCCGGGCTCGAACATTTGCTGGTGCTGGGCAAGATCAAAGAACTCGAACGGGACAAGACCGCTGACCTGATCATCGTCGACGCTCCGCCCGCCGGTCATGCCGCACCCTTCCTCCGGTCGGCCTCGGGGCTCTCCGACGTCGTGAAGTCCGGTCCCGTACTCGATCAGGCCCAAGAGGTGAGCGAGATGCTTGCCGACCCTGCCCGCTGCATGGCACTGCTCGTTGCGTTGCCCGAGGAGACCCCGATCACCGAAATGATCGAACTGGCCAACGAACTCGGCGATGACCTGGGCATCTCGCTCCTGCCGCTCGTCGTCAACGCATGCTGGCCCGACCGTCCCGGCCTCGACAAGTCACCGGCGATGGCCGCACGCTCGCACAAGATCAAGCTGTCGGCAGCGGCCAAGTCCTCGCTCGAGTCCGCTGCGGCGTTCGGCCGAAGCCGCCTGGCCCAACAGCGCGAGCAGATCGAGCGACTCGCTACTGCTCGCGCCGAGCCGATCTTTACGCTGCCTCGTCTTGCCACTCCGCGACTTGATGCCGCCGATCTCGAGCTTCTCGCCGATGCGCTTGCCAGCGCTGTTCCGATCGGTGCGACGCAGTGACCTCGCTCGAAGTCGCCGTCACCGAGGCCAAGCTGATGCTCACCTGTGGCCCGGGAGGAGTGGGCAAGACGACCACGGCCGCCGCGCTGGGCGTCGCTGCGGCGCAGGCAGGTCGACGAACCGTCGTGGTCACCGTCGATCCTGCCCGGCGTCTCGCAGACGCACTTGGGCTTGGCGATGATGCCGAAGCCGACGAGCCGCACCAGGTCCCCGGGATCACCACTGGCGCCAACGATGGTGAACTCTGGGCGCTCATGCTTGATGCCGAGCAGACCTTCGACCGTCTCGTCCGCGATCAGTCGAGCAACAAGAAGCAAGCCGATGCGGTCCTGAACAACCCCGTCTACCAGGCAATATCTGGATCTCTGTCGGGTGCGCAGGAGTACATGGCCATCGAACGGCTGCACCAACTGCACTCGAGTGGTGAGTGGGATCTGGTCATTGTTGATACCCCGCCGAGCCGTCATGCCATCGACTTACTCGAAGCTCCTGACCGGCTCGTCGGCTTCCTCGGCCACCCCGTCTACCGTGCGCTCACTGCCGGCCAGCGGGCATTCGCGAAGATTACCGACACCGCCGCCTCCATGTTTCTGTGGGCAGTGAAGCGACTCGCCGGCCCGCAGATCGTCGAAGACACCATCGGGTTCTTCCGGTCGCTCGCGAACATCGAAGGCGGTCTCCGCAAGCGCGCCAAGGAAGTCTCTGCGTTGCTGCGCGATGAGAACACCGCATTCATCGTCGTATCGAGCCCGCGGTCCGAGGCCGTCGGCGAAGCCAAACATTTGCTCGACGCGCTGCATGAGAAGAGGTTCCCCTTCGCTGGTCTCGTGGTCAACCTGATCCACCCGATGCCCGAGCCCCTCGCCGACGAAGATGCACTGCTGCTCGCCGATCTCGACGACGGTCCCCTTGCTGACCACGTCGCTTGGCACGCGGAACTGACCCACCTTGCTGTGGCCGAGCGCGCCGAACTGGTCGAACTCGAGGTGCTGGCGGGCGACGCCCCCATCATCGAGCTGCCGCTGCTCGAGGTCGACATCCACGACGTCCCCGGTCTCATCGACCTCTCTGCTCGCCTCGTCTGACGCTCCGGTTGGCTGCAGGCCAATTTGTTCTCGGCGCGCCAAGCTACGGTGCGCAGATGTCCGAAGTCGCCTCCCTTGTCGATGCGCTTTTCTCGCGCCCAGAAAGCGAGGGTCGGTCACTCGCATTGCTGATTCAGCAGCATGGTGAGGTGATCGCCGAGCAGTACGGCACTCAGCCCGCCAACGATTTTCAGCCGGCATCGAATCTCGACGCCGACTCGACGCTGATCTCTTGGAGCATGGCCAAGTCGGTCACCCACGCCGCGGTCGGGATCCTGGTCGCTGACGGTCTCCTTGACGTCGATGCACCGGCACCGGTGGCTGCGTGGGCGGGTACGCCGAAGGCTGAAATCACCACGCTGCAACTGCTCGAGATGCGCTCGGGCCTTCACTTCATCGAGGACTACGTCGACGGGGAGACTTCGAACTGCCTCGAAATGCTCTTCGGCGAGAGTGGGCCGAGCCACGCCGAATACGCAGCAGGCCAACCGCTGGTTCATGAACCTGGCACGGTGTGGAGCTACTCGTCGGGAACGTCGAATATTGTCGCTCGCATCATCGGGGACATCGTCAACGGTTCGGCCGGTGGCGACCCAGCCGAGCGTGAGGCCTCGATGCGCGCCTTCCTCACTGACCGGCTCTTCGGCCCCGCCGGCATGGCATCGGCCGAACCGAAGTTCGACGGTGCAGGCGACTTTGTCGGATCGTCCTACGTCTACGCATCGGCTCGCGACTTCATGCGGTTCGGCGAGCTCTACCGTCACGACGGAGTGGCCGACCTCGGAGCGGGCGAGCGCATTCTTCCACCTGGCTGGACGGCGCATGCGGCGCACCAGATCGCCACCGACGACGAGACCGGATTCGGCTACGGACGACACTGGTGGTCGTGGCCCGATTTCCCAGGGAGCTACTCATGTCACGGCTACGCAGGCCAGTTCATCGTGGTCGTCCCGAATGCCGAGATCGTGCTCGTCCATCTTGGGCAGACGGACATTTCCGTCGCGCCGGCACTACGCACGCGGCTCAACGCGATGCTCCGGACACTCAGCTGATCACGCCGCAACCGATTGGCTGTGCGCGGAGCAATGAGCCAACCGTTCACGCCATCGTTCACGCCACCGTTCACGCCACCGTTCACGCCACCGTTCACGCCACCGTTCACGCCACAATGCGTCGTGTCATGCCCGCTGATCATGTAGGAAGTACTCGTGACTGTTGAGCCGGGTGAGCCGGACGCGCCGGGCGAGCCGGACGAGCTTGAATCGGGGGCGCCGGACGCCCACGACAAGACCCACGAGATGGATCGTGAGGTCTTGCCAACCGGTGAGCTGGCCGCATTGCCGCAGCTCGACGTCAAGTTGAAGCCACGCATCCGTCCGATCCGGTTCGGCGTGAGGATGGCGCTGTTCGCACTCGTCGTCTGGTTCGCCATCGGCTTGTTGCCCAAGTTCGTTCAGGCCGCCAGCGAACTTCGTAACGTCAGCCCAGTTCTGCTCGCTGTTGGGTTTGCGCTGGAAATCATCGCGCTCTACTTCTACTCGCTGCTTACTCGCGCCGCGCTCGGCGAGGCCGGCGCGTCCCTGTCGGGGATGCGCATGTTCCGCATCCAGCTCTCAACCAGGGCGCTGACCAATGTCGTGCCAGGTGGCAATGCGGCGGGCTCGGCGCTTGGCTACCGACTGCTCACCCTGTCCGGAATCAAGGGTCCGGATGCCGGCTTCGCGCTGGCGACCGCCGGCATTGGTTCAGCAGTGGTGCTCAACCTGGTGTTCTGGCTCGGGCTCATCGTGTCGATTCCCCGGCGTGGCGTCAACCCGGTGTACGGAACGGCAGCGTTGACCGGCATCATCGTCATCGGCATTGCCGCGTTCCTCGTGATCGGAATCATGGAGGGGCAGGGGCGTGCCGAGCAGTTCATCCGGTGGATTGCGCGCAAGCTTCGAATGAACGAAGACCGCCTTGCTGGTGCACTGCACCAGATTGCTGAACGCCTCGAGGAACTGATCAGCGATCGTGCCCTGCTCAAGCGGGTCGTGATCTTCGCGCTGCTGAACTGGCTCTTCGATGCTGCCGCCCTCTGGGTGTTCCTGCGCGCGTTCGGCGGTTCGCTCGACATCGATGCCCTGATCGTTGCGTTCGGGTTCGCCAACCTCCTGGCTGCAGTTCCGATCACTCCGGGTGGGCTGGGCTACGTCGACATCGCCTACGTCGGGCTGTTCATTTCGTTCGGGCTCACCGAGAACGTTGCAACGCTCGGCGTCGCCGCCTATCGATTCGCACAGTTCTTCTTTCCGATCTTCCTCGGGGCTGTGTCGTACGCATCCTTGCGCGTCGGCCCGTGGAAGATCGAGAAGCGCGACCGACTGGCAAATCTTCGCGATCTGGCTCGGACCGAGGCGGCAAAGGGCGAGACCAAGATCGATTTTGCGCTCCGGTGGGGTCGCCGCGCCCCGGTCGCTGATTTGATCGCAGCGACCGACGGTGTCGAATTTGTCGACAACGTCGACCTGAGTCACGTCGACCTCGCGGCCCTCGCCGAGGCTCGTACGGATGACGACGGTCAGGGGGACAGCGACGCTGGTATTGGATCAGAGGGCGACCCGGGCGATACGTTGCCCGTTCATGACGACACATGAGCGCCCCTTTGGTCGATGCCTCGAAGACTTCGCCCCTGGCGACATCCTTCGCCACTGGCCCGGCAAGACCATCACAGAGTACGACGATCATCTCTTCTGCATGATCACGATGAACCATCACCCGCTGCACACCAACGACTGGTTTGCGGCGGAGTCGGTGCAGGGGCGCAACGTCGTCGTCGGCAACCTTGTTTACAGCCTGGTGCTCGGCATGAGTGTCCCCGATGTGAGCGGCGCCGCCATCGCGAATCTCGAAGTCGAGACCCTTCAGCACAAGTTTCCGACGTTCCATGGCGACACCATCCATGCCGAGACCCGCGTGCTCGAGGTGAAGGAGTCGAAGTCGAAGCCCGACCGCGGCATCGTCACGGTCGAGACCAAGGGCTTCAACCAGGATGGCAAGGAAGTCTGCTACTTCAAGCGCAAGGTGCTGATCTGGAAGAAGGACGCCGCGCCCGATCGTGCTCGGCCGTACGACGGCACCGATGTCTGGGCCGACTGAACCTGAATTCTCCGGCCCTGATCGGGTCCGGCTGGCGCAGTCGTTCGGCGCAACAGCAGCGGCTTACGAGCTTGGCCGGCCCGAGTACCCCGATGAGGCACTGACCTTCTGGGACGACTGTGGCGCTTTCGAGCGGGACAACGTCATCCTCGATCTTGCTGCGGGAACCGGCAAGTTGACGCGGTTGCTGCCCATGATCTGCAACTTGCATGCGGTCGAGCCCCTCGCCCAGATGCGTGCCGAGTTCAGCCGAGCGGTGCCTGATGTCGAGGTACTCGATGGAACGGCCGAGCAGATCCCGTTTCCCCCCGGCACGTTCGACGCAGTCCTCGTGGGTCAGGCTTTCCACTGGTTTGATCACCAGGTCGCTCTCGACGAGATCGCTCGGGTACTCAAGCCAGGCGGCGGTGTCGGAATGATCTGGAATGAAGATGATGTCGACGCGGCGCCATGGCTCGCCGACGTGGTCGACGAGAAGCGAGCGACCGCCGCATCGACCGTCATCGGAGAGCATCCGGTTGTCGAGATCATCGACGCGAACTCTGGCTTCGGGCCGGCTGAGACCTTCGAGTGCCGCTGGGAGCATCTCACCAGCGTTGAAGGCGTGCTGGCGGACATGTTGTCACGGAGCTACGTCAGCGTGCTGCCGCCCGACGAACAGCTCACCGTGCTGACCCGCACGCGCCAAGCGATCGAGCGACATCTCGGTAGCGATGTCGAGACGATCTCGTACCCGTACCGAACCACAACAATCTGGTCACCACTCGTCGCGGCCACTCCAGCGTGAGTCAACGACCAAGCGGTCCGCTTGACGCCGGCGCGGTGCTCGGGTGGGGAGTGCCGACGATGCGTGACCTGCCATGGCGCGCCGAGCGCGATCCGTGGCGAATTCTCGTCAGCGAGGTGATGTTGCAGCAGACCCAGGTCGAGCGAGTGATCCCGAAGTGGAACGCGTTCCTCGCAGCGTTCCCGACGCCTGCTGATTGTGCCACCGCGTCGCTCGGCGATGTGCTGCGGCTGTGGCAGGGTCTCGGATATCCGCGACGTGCACGCAACCTGCAGGCAGCGGCCGTTGTTGTTGTCGACCTGCACGGCGGCAAGTTGCCCGATGATCTCGACGGTCTGCTCGCCCTTCCGGGGATTGGCCCGTACACCGCTCGCGCCGTGCTGGCCTTTGCCTTTGAACGCGATGTCGCGGTGGTCGACACGAACATTGCGCGCATCTTGGCGCGCACAGCAGGGGAGCGGCTGACTCCCAAACGAGCCCAGGAGCGTGCTGATGAGGCCGTTCCTGCTGGCCAGGGTTGGGTTTGGAACCAGGTGGTGATGGACCTCGGGGCCACACTGTGCCGCCCGACCCCGACGTGCACTCCATGTCCGCTTGCGGGATCGTGTGACTGGCACCTCGCAGGCCACCCGCACCCTGACCCCGCGACCGGATCAGCAGGGGTGAGCGGCAAGCAAGCCCGGTTCGAAGGCAGCGACCGACAAGCGCGCGGCAAGGTCCTCGCCGCAGTCGGTGCCGAGGCCCGACCCGCAGCCGACTTCGACGACCGGATCATCGCCGGGCTCGTTGCCGACGGGCTCGTCATCGTGTCGGATGACACGGTCCGCCTGCCCGAGTGAATTCCTGCCCGGCCAGCCGACCGATCTATCGTCGGAGTTGATGCGTCCCGCCAAAGACTTCTTCCGTCCCCTTGCCGTCGGTGCCCCAGCGCCCGTCCGCGAGATCCCGTTCCCTCCGAGTCGGATGATTCACTTCTTCCCGGCGGCGAACGAGAAGATGCGTTCGAAGGTGCCGCAGATCGCGCCGACGGTCGACATTTTGCTCGCCAACCTCGAAGACGGGGTGCCTGCGGACCAGAAAGAGGCCGCCCGCGCCGGGTTGGTCGAAGTCGCCCAGACCGTCGACTTCGGGGCCACTCAGTTTTGGACCCGAGTCAACAGTCTCGATTCGCCTTGGGGCCTGGATGACCTGACCGCCGCGGTGCTCGAAGCTGGTGAGGCACTCGACGTCATCATGATCCCGAAGGTGGAGGGGCCGGAGGACATCCACTATGTCGACCGCCTGCTCGCTCAGCTCGAGGCCAAGGCGGGGCTGACGAAGCCGATCCTTGTGCACGCCATCCTGGAGACCGCACGGGGTATGGCAAATGTTGAAGAAATCTGCGCAGCGTCGCCACGCATGCAGGGCCTGTCACTCGGTCCGGCCGATCTCGCGGCCAACCGTCGCATGAAGACCACCCGTGTTGGCGGAGGTCATCCCGGCTACCTGGTGCGCACCGACCCACCATTGGCGACTCAGGAAGACGGAACGGTCGAGACCGATATCAACGCCGATCGAACCACGTATCAACAGGATCTGTGGCACTACACCATTGCGCGCATGGTCGATGCCTGCGTGATGAACGGCATCCTCCCGTTCTACGGGCCGTTCGGCGACATCAAGGACACGGTTGCTTGCGAAGACCAGTTCCGCAACGCCTACCTGCTCGGCTGCGTTGGCGCCTGGAGCCTCCACCCCGTCCAGATCGATGTGGCCAAGAAAGTCTTCAGCCCTGACCCGACCGACGTCGCACATGCCCAGCGCGTGATCGCGGCAATGGGCGACGGCACCGGGGCGCTGATGCTCGACGGCAAGATGGAAGACGACGCTTCGGTCAAGCAGTGCCACGTCGTCGTCGAACTCGCCAAGGCCCTGTCTGCCAGCGACCCTGAACTCGCCGCCAGTTACGGATTCTGAAAGAGACGACGATGCCCACCAGCTCAATGCCAGATCTTCGCCCCCGCCGTTCGGTGCTCTACATGCCCGCAGCCAACGAGCGAGCGATCGAAAAAGCGAAGGCCATTCCGGCTGATGCGATCATCTTCGACCTCGAAGATGCGGTGGCCCCCGATGCCAAGCCTGCAGCGCGCGCTCAGGCGGTTGCCGCTGTCCGGTCGGGCGAGTACGGCAACCGCGAGTTGACCATTCGCTGCAACGGTCTTGACACCGAGTGGGGTGCCAGCGACATCGCAGCCGCCGGCGCCGCGTCGCCGTCAGCAGTCGTGATCCCCAAAGTTGACACCGTCGAGCAGGTGGACGCAGTGTCGGCACAACTCGACGCAGCGGGAGCATCTGAGAGCACGTTGATCTGGCCGATGATTGAAACCCCGACAGCGATGTTCAACGTCCGTTCGATTGCGGCGCATCCGCGTGTCGCTGTGCTCGTGATGGGCACCAATGACCTCGCGAAAGAGCTGCGTTCGCCCATCGTGGCAGGCCGTCATCCGCTCGTGCCGCACCTCGCCACCGCACTGCTCGCTGCTCGCGAGGCAGGCAAGGTCATCCTCGACGGTGTCTACAACGACGTGAAGGATCCAGATGGCTTCGCCGCTGAGTGTCGGCAGGGCATGGAGATGGGCTTTGACGGAAAGACGCTGATTCATCCCAGCCAGGTCGAGCCGGCCAACGACGTGTGGGCGCCGAGTGCCGACGAAGTCGAGTACGCGCAGCGAGTCATCGCTGCATTCGACGAGGCTGTTGCCGAGGGCAAGGGTGTCGTGACTGTCGATGGTCGCATGATCGAGAACCTTCACGTTGACAGTGCCCGCCGTGTGCTTGCCACGTCAGCCGCCATCACCGCGTTGCGGTAGTGACGTCTGGTCCCGACCCCGCCGTCACCGAGTGACGCCTGCTCCCGACCCCGACGTCACTCAGTCGAGGTTGTTGTAGGGGCGGTCACCGCTGATGGTGACGCGGCGCAGTACTCGCTTGTGTGGGTAGTAGTCGCTTGCGGCGTAGTGCTGCACGGCCCGGTTGTCCCAGAAGGCGATCGAGCCGGCCTGCCAGGGGAATCGACAGATGTACTCGGGCCGCCCGTGTTGAGCGAGTAGTGCGGTGACGATCTGCTTCGACTCGTTCGGATCGAGCGTGTCGCCCGTGCGACGGTCGAACAGGGACTCGTGGCGGAGAAACCCGCCGTGGAGATAGAGCGCCGGCTTGCCTGTTTCGGGATGGGTGCGTACGAGTGGATGTGTGACTCCAAACGGAATGCGTTCCTTCACCTCGGCGACCAAGGCGTCGGGCATCGCGCCTTGGCCGCGTCCCTGGATGAAGATGCGGTAGTCGTTGATGCCGCTCAGGTGGTTGATCCGCTCGCGCAACGCACTCGGCAGGCCGAGGTAAGCAGCGTGACTGTCTGCGAAGAGTGTGTCGCCGCCGTACGGCGGAGTCACGACGCACTGCGCTATCGAGCCGAGTGACGGCTGCTCCATCCAGGTGACGTCGGTGTGCCAGCCGTTCTCGGTACCGGGGCTGCCCGGGCCGTGGACAATCTTCAAGATGAACGGATTGTCGCCCGGCGTGCCGAACGGGAAGGCATCAAGACCGCCGAACTGTCTGCCGAACGCTGTCTGCTGGTCTTCGTCGAGGTGTTGATCGCGAAAGAAGATCACCTTGCGTTCAAGCAGAGTGTCACGGATGAGCTGCGTGAGCTCCGACGTTGGCGTCACGGTCAGGTCGACGTTGTGCAGCACCGTGCCGAGTGTGAGACCGAGATGTTCGAACTCGATGCCGTGGTCGGCAGCGCGCTGCTCCAAGTGCTCTGAGACTGGGCGGTCGCCCATCTGCTCGTACTCGCGGTACGCCCCGGCAGCCGTCGAGTTGAACGAAGCGACCAACTGCTCGATCGGCAGATCCGTCTTGTCAGCTTGATGGGTCGCTGCGCGGAACTCGTGCAGCTTGGCCGCATTTTCGATGGCGATGCGGTTGTACTCACTCAACTCGGTGCTGGTCTGTTGGTCCGTCGCGGTTGGTGGGTTCATCGGAGTCCCTCGTGTTTCGAAGTTGGGGTCAGAGCGTCAGTGCGTCCAGGATCTGGTCGAACGCCACGTCGGCGTAGGTGAGCATCTCGTCGTCGGTGCGGTCTTGAATCGGGTGCGGGGTGAATACACGCGAGACGGCCGGAAAACCGAGTGCCGTCGACTGGGCCTCTGCAGCGTCGACGAATTGGTCGGAGGCGATGAACATCGACGGGATGCCACGCAGTTCAAGATCGTTGATGTCGTGCACACTGCACGACGTGCAACTGCCTCAATCCGCCAAGGCCTCGATGACCACCTGACACTCCGTCGCGATCTGATGGCGGAGGTCGACCGGCGCCGGCTTAGCGAACGTGGGCTTGGCGTAGCGCTTGACGTTGGCTCCGATGCCAACCAATCGCTCTTCGATGCGATCGAGGAAGACGTCGCCACGCGGTTTGGAGATGTCGAGCAAGCCAACGGTGAGACCTTCGAGGGTCGACGGTCGCGCGAGACGTTCGCGTTCGACGAGTGTTTGTTCGCTGGTCGGATCGAGGAGCGCTGTCATGACACAGTTCTAGTACGCCACGGCGCGTGTGACCGGCTTGGAGCCCTTGTCACCGTTGACCCATCCGCCGATGATCTGGCTGAACAGGCCGGCTCCGCCGCCCGCATAGGTGAGCATCAGCCCGCCAGGGCGGAATTTCGGGAGCGACTCGGCGTCGCCGAATGCTTCGGGTACGCCCTCCGCAATTCCGTCGGCGCCGCGCACCAATTCTGCACCTGACCGATTGAGGTGCTCGCTGATCCCTGCAACGATCTGTTCGCGATCCCAGCCAGCATCTGCAAAGACCCGAGCGTGTTCGGGTCCCATCACCAAGATCGCGTCGAACATCATGATCAACTTCGGGTGGTTGACCGTTTGCAGCTTGAGCGCGAATGAACGGACCAATGACTCGGGTGTCCGCGACAACTGATCGACGAGACAGTGCGGCCCCTCACCAGCGAACAACGTCAGCGCATCGACGCCGTCGTCAATGCCGAGCTCGCCGGCGAGCCGTCCGTACGGCGACGTGTCGTCGGCCTCAGCGAAGCAGAAGCTGATCTTTGCCGGGCTGCCGTGCGCCGCACGATCGACCTCGCCGGGCCGACCGCCGCCGAAGTTGCGGATGACCAACTGCAAGGCACGTCCGATCGTGAGGTTGGCGCGATTGCCCTGACCCAACGCGTTGCCGCCCGAGTTCATGCCGATGGCCCGGGTGCCGGGTCCACTGCACACGATGACCGGACCGACCGGCATGGTGGTGGCAAGCAGACCGTGCATGTTGAACTCATCGGTGCACGCAGCTTCGACCGCGGTCAGTACCCATGGCAGATACTCGGGTTTACATCCGGCCATGACAGCGGCGATCGCGACTTTTTCGACGGAGATGTCGACAAGGTCGGGTGGCACGGTCGCCACGATCTCGGATCCGGCGCGACTGGTTCCGGCGAGCATCGCCATCACTCGTTGCTCGGTCGGGGGAACGACGGGCAACCCGTCCGTCCAGCCGCGGTTGAACATCATTTCCATGACGTCTTCGGCATCGGCCACGTCGACGCGGCGAGCGGCCAACTCTGATGCCCCGAAACGAACACGCAGCATGTCGACAAGATCTGGGTCGACGCTCATCGAGCCGCACCCGGGGCGCATGACGGGCAGGCCTTCACCCAGGCCGTCGACACCGGTGAGGCGTTCCCATTCGGGCCGCATCCAGCCCACCGTTCGTTCGACTTCAACACCGTTGCGGACGACGATGACGGTGGGGACGGTCTCGATCTCATGATGCCAGCTCACCGCCAGATCGGCGTCGTGTGCCGCGGTCGGCGCTGAGGGGAACGACGCGTTGTCCTGCGTGTAGACCGTCAGCTCGGTTGCAGCGTGGAGCTGTTGCAGAACCGGCACGACGGTCTGGCACGTCTCGCACTCTTCTTTGACGATGATGACGATGCCGTCGGGCAGCGTTGGCGCAGGGGCTGTGTCGGCGTTGCCGGTCATGAGAGAAACTCCAGGATCTGTGGGTTGATGACGTCGGGTGCTTCGAGGTGCAGAAAGTGCCCGACGCCGTCGATGAGTCGGATCTCGACGTGGTCGCCGACCATTGTCCGGGCCGACTCGGCGACCTCGGGTCCGATGCACCCGTCATTGACGCCGTGCAGGTACAGCGTCGGTTGCTCTGGCACAGCCTGTGTGGCGTTCTGCGCCTCGATGTGTGCCGGGTCGCGAAACGCGTCGCCCAGCGCCGCCCGGTAGTAGCCCAGGGCCGCAGCCAAGTGTTCGGGTTCGCGCAGCGCGTCTTTCACGTGCAGGAGGTCATCGGTCGCGTCGTATCCGGGCGACCAGTCCTCCCAGATCATGTCGATGAACGCCATGTCGTTGGCTGGCACCACCATGTCAGCGAGCCCGTTTTGGAAGAAGAACATGTACCAGCTCCGTTTGAGCTGATCGGTGTTGGTGACGAAGGCGAGGCCCATCGAACCGCCGGGCGGAACCGCCATCGCAATCACCTTCGCCCAACGGGTGGGCTCGATCGACGCTGCGCCGTAGACGATCGGGGCGCCCCAGTCGTGCCCGATCAGGACGGCACGGTGATCGCCGCCGAAGTGCTCGTGGAGCGCACACGCGTCAAGAGCCGAGGCGCCGGTCTGATAGGCGCCTGAGCCGGAGACCGTGCTCGGCGCGTAACCGCGAATGAACGGAGCGGCGACACGGAATCCAGCGTCTTCGAGCGCAGGCATCAGATGGCGCCACGAGTAGGCGCTGTCGGGGAAGCCGTGGATGCAGATGACCAGCGGGCGATCGTGATCATCAATCGACGGTGATGTCAGGCAGGTCAGCTCGACATCAGGCAGGATGACGGTGTGGTTGGCAAAAGCGCTCACGAGTCGAAGGTACCGCGGTGGCCTGTTACACACGTCACCAGCGCAGAGTTTGGAAGCGCAAGCACACAAACCTCTATCGTCATGAAGTATTGGGGAACGGGGAATGAACACGACTGCGCGTGGTGACGGTTTTGCCGTGACCTTTCACGGCGTCCGGGGGTCAACTCCTTGTCATGCGCCCGAACTCGTTCGCTACGGCGGCAACACCTCATGCGTGTCGCTCGACATCGAGGGCGCCGATCCGATCCTGTTCGATCTCGGCACCGGACTGCGCTACTTCGGCAACACTCTTTCGCCCGGAGCCCGGTTTGTTGGCACCTGCCTGCTGAGTCACCTGCATTGGGACCACATCCAGGGGTTGCCGTTCTTTGCGCCGTTGCTGCAAGAAGGTTCTGATGTCACGATGTACGGGCCTCGCCAGGAGGGTGACGCGACACTCGCTTCGGTGTTTGCCGACACCATCTGTCCGCCGCTGTTTCCCGTTGAACTTGCGATGCTGCCCGGTGATATCGACTTCGTCGATTGCTGGGAGTCCAGCTTCCAGGTGACGACAACGAGCACGCACGTCGACGTCATGAGCCGGCCGATTCCGCACGTCGGCAACACGCTCGGTTACCGCGTCACTGCCCACGGCCGTTCGGTCGCTTACCTCAGCGATCATCAGATGCCGGTGGACGGAACGCCTGCGATGTCACCAGGGGCGCGCGAGTTGTGTGCAGGCGCCGATCTGATCATCCACGACGCTCAGTACACGCCGAGCGAGTTCGCGCTCAAGAGCAACTGGGGGCATTGCACGATCGAGTACGCCGTCTGGATTGCTGCTGAATCAGGGGCCAAGCGGCTCGCGCTGTTCCACCACGACCCCTCGCACGATGATGACACGCTCGATCGGCTTGCCGAAGAAGCAGCCAAGTGCGGTCGAGAATTCGGCGTCGAGGTCTTTGCAGCGCGCGAAGGCCGCACCATCGAAGTCTGAGCGGCCGCCTCGAGTGCTCAACCCCGACGGCATTGCAGCAACCTGGCGTGGCTGACTGGATCCCCCTCACAGCATCGATCGTCGTCGGCGTCGTGTTCCTCGTTGCGGGTGCGTCGAAAATCGCCGCCGGTGCTGAGTGGCCCGTGCAAGCCCGCGGACTGGGTGCTCCGTCCATCACCATTCCGCTGGTGCCGTGGGTCGAAATCGCGATTGGCGCTGTTCTGGTGGTCCAGGTGGCACGTCAGCCAGCGGCGCTCGCAGCAACCGCGATGCTGGTTGTGTTCTCGGTGTTGATCCTGATGCAGCTGGCACAGGGCCGGCACCCGCCGTGCGCCTGCTTCGGGGCATGGTCTGCCAAACCGCTCGGTGCCCGGCACGTAGCGCGCAACGTCGCGCTCATCGCACTGAGCGTTCTGGCACTGTTCTGACGTGGTGTCGACCCGTCAGGTCGTCGTCAGGATGAAGGCGAGGTTTCGCGCCTCGTCACGCCACGCGTCGTACCGGCCCGTCGGTCCGCCATGACCGGCGCCCATCTCCGTGCGCATCACCAGTGGTTTGGTCCCGGTTCCGACTGACCGCAGGCGCGCCACCCACTTGGCCGGCTCATGCACGCTGACTCGTGGATCGTTCAGCCCAGCGGTCACGTACAGCGCTGGGTAGTCCGCCGCCACGGTGTTGTCGTAGGGGGAGTATCGACCCATCACGCTGGCGAAGGGTTCGGAGCGTGGGTCGCCCCATTCCTCCCATTCGGTCACTGTGAGCGGCAAGGTCGGATCGCTCATCGTCGACACGATGTCGACGAACGGCACCTCGGCGATCACGCTGGCGTACAGGTCTGGGCGTTGGGTCATGCACGCACCGACGAGGAGCCCGCCGGCAGAGCCACCACGAATTGCCAAGCGGTCGGGCGCGACCACGCCTTCTGCGATCAGATGCTCAGAGCACGCAATCATGTCGTCGAACGTGCGCTGCTTGGTCAGCAGCTTGCCGTCGAGGTACCACTGACGGCCCAGCTCGCCGCCGCCACGCGTGTGCGCAATGGCAAAGACCAGGCCGCGGTCGAGGAGCGAGAGCCGCGCGACCGAGAACCACGGGGGGAGTGATGTCTCGTATGACCCGTAGCCGTACAGCACCGCGGCGGCGGTGCCGTCGAGCGGTGTGTCGACATGGTGGACGATGTCGAGCGGGACCAGCACCTGCTCGCCGTCGGCACCGCTCGGTGCCCAGCGTCGGCTGGTCGTGTACTTCGTGAGGTCGACGTTGGGGGTGGGCATCTGGCGCAGCTGGACGCGCTCGCCTGTCTCGACGTGCTCTTCGAACAGGGTTGGCGGTGTGACCATCGAGGAGGTGACGAAACGAATGGTGTCGCTCTCCCATTCGGGGTTGGAGGAGAGGTCGACGTCGTGCGGGTCGCTGCCGAGGTCAATCGACCGCTCGGGCAACGCGTCATCGCGGAACAAAATGCGTACCCGCGGTTGTGCTTCGGCCCATTCATGAACGACCAGGAACGCTGCGAACGGTTCGGTTCCGGTGATGCGCCGGCCTGGAACATGTGGGATGAGCTCGAACCAGGCGTTCTCGTCTGACCAGTCGCTGTCGACCGGTGCGGTGAGGACGCGGAAGTCGACAGCGCCGTCGTTCGTGGTCATCACGAACCGGTCACCCCAGTGGTCGACTTGGTACTCGACGTCGTCGCGCCGGGGTTGCACGACGGTGAAGGGCTGGGAAAGGTCAGACGGCGCCAGGCGTACTTCGCTGCTCGTCTTACTTGCGGTGTGAATCACGATCCACTCGTTCGAGCGGGTCTCGCCAATCGCCACGAAGAACCGTTCGTCGAGCTCTTCGAAAATCAGTTCGTCGTCTTCGGTCGAGCTGGTGTCGACTCGGTGGCGCCACACCTGGGAGGGGCGTTCTTGATCGTCGGCTCGCACATAGAACAGCCACTGCCCATCAGATGACCAGCCGGTCCCGGCATTGGCGATGCCTTCGATCAGGTCCTCGGTCGACGAGGCTGCTCCGTCTTCGTCGAAGCGGCGAACGCGGAGCGTGTAGCGCTCGTCGCCTGACGTGTCAATCGACCAGGCGAACATCGTGTGGTCGTGGGAAGCATCGAGGGCACCGAGGTCGAAGTATTCGTGGCCCTCGGCCTCGATGTTTTCGTCGAGCAATACGAAGCGGTCGGCGCTGTCGAGGCTTGGCCCGCGTTGATGGAGCGGGTAGCTCAGGCCTTCCTCGGTGCGACTGACGTACCACCAGGGCCCGTTGCGGACGGGCGTTGACATGTCGGTCTCCTGCACTCGCGACTTGACCTCACCGAAAATTGTCTCGATCAGGTCGGCCTGTGGCGCGAAGTGTTGGTCGCTGTAGTCGTTCTCTGCCTGGAGATATTGGAGAAACTCCGGGTCGTCGACGTCGCGCATCCACGCGTAGGGGTCGTCGACCGTCCCGGTCGGGCGATCCCACGTGTGTGGTCGGGTCGGCGCCACCGGTGGAGCAGTCGGCTCGGCTGCGTTGCTGTGGGGTTTGTCACTCTTGCTCATCACGGTCGAGCCAATGTACGCACTCAGCGGTACCGTTCAGTCTCATCATGCGTGTCTGGATCGACCAGGACCTCTGCACCGGCGACGGAATTTGCATTGACCACTGCCCCGACGTGTTCGTTCAACTCGAAGACGGCATTGCCTACGTCGCTGAGAACGGCGCTCCCCTCAACGATCCCGGCGGCTCCGGCAGCCTCGCATGGGTGACCAGCCGCAACGTCGCGGACGTTGTCCACGCCGCTGAGGCCTGCCCGGGTGAGTGCATTTTCATCGAGGTCGATCTCCCGGTCGCCGAGCTGGGAAGCGAGAACGCCGGAGACAGCGCCGCGGCGTGAAGGGCATCAACGCCCGCGTCGTCGGGCAGATCTCTTTGTCCAAGGCCGAACCCGAGTGGATGGAGCAGCTCCGGCTTCGTTCGCTGGGCCTGTTCGGCGAGCAGCCGATGGCCGAATGGTTCGCGGTCAATATGCCCGACATCGATTTCCAGGACATCGATGAGGCACTGCAACCAGGGGACGCACGGCGCGACCTCGCAGGCAACACCGCACTGCCCGGTTCTGAGGCCGTCGGCCCAGAGCGTCGTGCGGACCTCGAAGAGCAGGGCGTTCTCTTTTGTGACATGGACACTGCCGTGCGCGAGTACCCGCGCATGGTGCAGGAGTACTTCGGCACGATCATCCCGCCTGGCGACGACAAGTTTGCTGACCTCAACACCTCGGCGTGGTCGGGTGGCTCGTTCGTCTACGTTCCGCCGGGCGTCGAAGTTGCGATGCCGCTGCAGTCCGACATTCGGCCCAATTCCGAAACCGGAGGCCAATTTCAGCGCACGCTGATCATTGCTGACGAGGGCTCGAAGGTCCGCTACATCGAAGGGTGCTCGGCACCGGTGTACACCCAGGACGCGCTGCGCTGCGCCGTTGTCGAGATCGTGGTGAAGCCGAATGCCTGGGTCAGCTACACGACCATGCAGAACTGGTCGCACAACGTCGACAATCTCGTCACCAATCGAGCTCGTGTCGAAGCTGACGGCCACATGGAGTTCGTTGATGTCAACATTGGCTCGAAGCTCACCGTGAAGTATCCCGCTATCTACTTGGTCGGCGACGGCGCAAGTGGCGAAGTGCGCTCGGTTGCCTACGCCGGCAAGGGCCAGCATCAGGACACGGGGGCCAAGATGGTGCACGCCGCCCCGAACACCACCTCGAAGATTGTCTCCAAGTCGATGAGTCAGGACGGCGGCACAACCACCTGTCGCGGTTTGGTCAGCGTTGACGAAGGTGCCACGGGAGCTGCGAGCGTTCTTTCGTGCGAGGCGCTGCTACTCGACGAGCAGTCGGCCTCGCTGAACCTCCCGCACCTGGAGATTCTGGAGGATGATGCACAGATCAGTCATGAGACGAAGGTCTCAAAAATTGCCAACGAGCAACTTTTTTACCTGATGTCGCATGGCCTCTCCGAAGAGCAGTCAATGGGCATGATCGTCAATGGCTTCATCGAGCCGGTGACGAAGACGCTGCCGATGGAGTACGCGGTTGAATGGAGTCGTCTCATCGAGCTGCAGATGGAGGGTTCGGTCGGATAGTCCCGCTGCATGCTGCGCGGTCCTTGGCTGTTCGAACCCCTATCCTGGCCCGATGCCGATGCGGACGGAGTGCAAGAACTTCGAGAGCCGGTCGTATCCAAACGGCGACACGGTCAGAAAATGCAACATTGATTTGGCGCCTGATGCGCCCTGGCGATGTCCCGAGAATTGCTCGGGGTACGAGCGACGATTGGCTGATGCCGCGTGGACGCATGGAACGCTGGTCGTCCCGCCGACGCCGCCTGAGCCTGCTGGTCTTGAAGATGGATCGGCTGCCGCAGTCCTTGACGCGGCAGAGGAAATCTTGAACGCCATCGGTGATGACGTCAAGGCCGAGGTTGACGCCGAGCGCGCGGCAGCGCAGACCAAGCCGGGTGTGTTCTCTCGCCTGTTCCGCAAGAAGCGCTGACGCGCATCACCCTCGGGCCGGCCCGCAGCTTGTTGGTCTCGTCGCGTTTGTTCGCCGACGAGACCGTTGATGTCGCCGACGCTTCGGCCAGTGCACTCGGTGGCGCCTGCCCGCCCTAGGTTCTGGGGAATGAGCCCTCCTCCTGACCCGTCGCAGCGCTGGGTCGAAGCCGACGGGCGATTGCAGCGGGACTTCGAATTCGGCGACTTCTCCGAAGCGTTTGGGTTCATGACGCGTGTTGCGCTGCTCGCTGAAGTACACGGCCATCATCCCGACTGGTCGAACACGTACAACCGGGTCTCGATCTCGTTGACGACGCATGACGCGGGCAACGCGGTCACCGACGTTGATCGCACCATGGCAGCGGCCATCGATGACATCACTTCCTGACTCCGAGATGACCGTTCCCGACGCGGTCGATCACCGTTCCGGCCGGTTTCCGGGTTGGTGGGTGGTCGCCGGCTGTTTCACGGTCCTGCTGGTCAACTCAGGTCTCGCGTTCTACGGCCTCGCCGTCTACCTGAACGCCTTCAGTAACGAAAAGGGTTGGGCGCTCGGCACCATCTCGTTCGGCGTCACGGTCTTCTTCGTGGTCGGCGGTGTCGTCGGGCTCTGGATTGCCCGACTGATCGCCCGCTTCGACGTGCGCTACATCATGATGGCCGGCGGCGTGATCGCCGGAGGGTCGCTCGCTTTGCTCGGTCAGGTCGAGACGCAGTGGCAGATGTTCCTGGTGTACGCCGTGTTCGCCGTGGGCTACGCAGCGGCAGGTCTTGTGCCCGCAACGACCGTCGTGACGCGCTGGTTCCATAGCAAACGGGCCGTCGCTCTTTCGGTCGCGTCGACCGGCCTGTCCGTGGGCGGCATCGTGATCACGCCGTTTGCAAAGCGGTTCATCGACGAATACGGACTGTCCGCGACCACGCCCTGGTTGGGCTTGGTCTTCGTCGCGGTCACGGTGCCTGTTGCTTGGTTCATGGTCAAACCCGATCCAGAAGCGATCGGTTGGGCGCCTGACGGACAGCGTCGCGCCGTCGGCGAAGTGGCTCCCGCAGTCGGCGGCACGACGTTCGAAGACGCCGTGAAGACCACGTTCTATCGAGCTGTTGCCGTCGGCTATATCTTCGCCCTGGGTTCCCAGGTGGGCGGGATTCAGCAGTTGGTGAAGCTGGTGGAAGAACGAACCGATCCGGCGACGGCCCGGTTTGCGGTCACCGCGTTGGCGGCCACATCCGTGGTGGCCCGACTCGTGGGTGGCCGTGCTGTTCAGGTGATGCCAATGATGCGGTTCACCGTCGTCATCGCGGGGGTTCAGTCCGTGGCGCTGGTGATGCTTGCGTTCGTCAGTTCGACGGTACTGATCTTCGCGTCGATCATCCTGTTCGGCTTGACGATCGGCAATCTGTTGATGATGCAGCCGTTGCTGCTGGCCGAGCGATTTGGTGTGCGCGACTATCCGCGCATCTACAGCCGATCACAGTTCGTCGCGCTGGTCGGTGTCGCCGGCGGCCCGCTGCTGCTCGGTTGGCTCTACGACGTGTCGGGCTCGTACCGACTTCCTTATCTCGCTGCTGCGGCGTGCTGCACGGTGGGTGTAGGAATTCTCTCACTGGCTGGCCCGGCCACCGCCACCGACCCCGCGTAGGGGTCGCCGGGCTCCGGCCCTGTATCTATTCGGCTTGGGTGAGGGCTTGGGCCAGGGTGTTCCAGCTGAGGACCGCACACTTGATGCGAACCGGGAACTTCACGACGCCCTGCAGCGCTTCGAGGTCGCCGAGGTCGATGTCGGCATCGCTCTCGATCTCATCGAGTCCTTCGATCCCCATCATTGTCTTGAATCGGCGGATCCGGGCGTTCACGTCGCCGACGGACTTGCCGAGCATCGCCTGGCTCATCATCGAGGCTGAGGACTGTGAAATCGAGCAGCCTTGGCCGCCGATCTTGATGTCGCGGATGACGGCGTCGTCGCCTGTGCCCGCTGACGTGTCGAGGTCGAGGTAGACGGTGATGTCGTCGCCGCACAGCGGGTTGTGGCCGTCGGCCTTGATCGCTGGTGGTTCGAGTTCGCCACGATTGCGTGGGGTGCGGTAGTGGTCGAGGATGATTTCTCGGTAGAGGTCTTCGAGGCCTGGCATCTGTCGCTCCCGGAGTGTCGGTCTAGAACCCGAAGATATCGGTGGCACTGTCGAGGGCGTCGGCCAGTGCATCGATGTCGTCAGTCGTGTTGTACAGGTACACACTTGCCCGGGTCGTCGCGTTGACTCCCAGGGTCTTCATGAGGGGCTTGGCGCAATGGTGTCCGGCGCGTACGCACACGTTGCGTTCGTCGAGGACCTGACTCACATCGTGGGGATGGAGATCGCGGAACGCGAAGCTGAAGACGCCGCCGCGCTGCTCGACGTTGGCGGGCCCGTAGATCGTGATGTCGTCGCCGAAGCGCTCGTTGAGCGTGTCGAGGGTGTAGCGGCTGAGGTCCATCTCGTGCTGCCGGATGTTGGCCATGCCGACCGACTCGAGAAACTCGACAGCGGCAGCGAGGCCGACAGCTTCGACGATCGGGGGTGTACCGGCCTCGAACTTCGCCGGAACCGGTGCGGTGGTGAATCCGTCGAACGTGACGGTGTCGATCATGTTGCCGCCACCGAGGAACGGGGGCATCGCGTCAAGGATCTCCATGCGTCCCCACAACATCCCGATGCCGGACGGTCCACACATTTTGTGACTGGAGAACGCGACGAGGTCGGCGTTCCAAGATTGCACGTCGGTGACGTTGTGGGGGACGAACTGGCAGGCGTCGACGACGGCAAGCGCGCCGGCGGCATGAGCCTTGTTGCACAGGAGAGTGATCGGTGTAATCGTGCCGAGCACGTTGCTCATTGCGGTGAACGAGAAGACCTTGGCACCGTCGAGGATGGTGTCGATGTCGGTCAGGTCAAGTTGGCCGTCGGCGGTGAGCGGGACCCAGCGGATCTGGATGCCGCGCTCCTGAACGAGCATCATCCAGGGCACGATGTTGGCGTGGTGCTCCATCTCGGTGAGGACCACGACGTCGCCTTTGTCGAGGTTGGCGCGGCCCCAGGCCATGGCAATGAGGTTCATCGACTCGGTGGCGTTCTTGGTGAAGACCACTTCGTCGGGTGAGTTCGCGTTGACCAGTCGAGCAATCGCGATTCGGCCCTGTTCGTATGCCTCAGTGGCTTCGCCGGCGAGCCGGTATGAGCTGCGGTTGATCGGTGCGTAGGTGTTCTCCATGAAGCTCGACATCGCGTCGATGACGCGGCGTGGCTTCTGGGACGTGTTGCCCGAATCGAGATACACGAGGGGTGCACCATCGATCTCTCTCGACAAGATTGGGAACTGCTCGTTGATGGCGTCCTGGTCGAAGGCCATTGCCGTGTCACTCACGCCTGCACCGCGCTCGCCAGACGGAAGGCGTCGTACCCGTCTTGCTCAAGTTGAGTAGCAAGTTCCATCCCGCCGCTGGCCGCGATGTGGCCGTCGACGAGGATGTGAATGTGGTCGGGAGTGACCTCGCTGAGCAGTTGCGGGTCGTGCGTGATCAGCACGACACCCATGTCGGGCTGGTCGGTGCGGACGTTGCGGATTCCCTGTGCGGCGATCCGTAGGACGTCGATGTCCAACCCCGCAGCGGTCGCGTCGAGGATTGCGACCTCGGGTTTGAGGATGGCCATCTGGATGATCTCATTGTTCGCCGATTCGACGGGGGAGAACCCTTCGTTCAGATGTCGATCAGCGAAGGCTGGGTCGATGCCGAGGCGCTCGATCCAATCAGTTGTGGCGAGGCGCAGTTCGGGTACCGAGAGGTCCATGCCCGTGCGAGTCGACATGGCCTGGCGGAGGAACTGGATGACCGAGACGCCGGGGATCACCTGGGGGTCGTGGAACGCGAGGAACATGCCAGCCTTGGCTCGCTCGTCGACCGGCCACTGCGTGATGTCGTCGCCCTTGAACTCGATCGTGCCGCTGGTGACCTTGTACTGGTTGGATCCCATCAGGGTTGCGCCGAGCGCTGACGTACCTGGTCCATTCGGCCCCGTGATGGCGTGCACCTCACCAGCTCTGACGGTCAGGTTGAGCCCACGCAGGAGTGCGTCTTCTGCGCTGCTTGTGGGGGACTCGGCAGGCTGTGCGTGGAGGTCGTCAACTCGAAAGAGGGGAGCGGTCACGGGCTTGATTCTACGCGCCGTCGGCAATTACTCCTACCGCCGTAGTGCAAATTGCGGTGATCTCGCGAGCATTTTGTTTGCGTACCCACCAGGGGCCGCTGGCCGGCAGTAATCGCGACGCAAACGGGGAGCGGCTATCGGATGCGTTCGATGTGGCGAGCCACGACGTGCTCGATCGCTTCTTGGCGACCGCTCACCGGCTGCGGGTCGAAGGTCTCGTCGCCGAGGACGGCGTCATGCAGCGCTTGCAGCGTGACCTCGCCATCGAGAATGCGCTGCTCGTTGGACCAGCCGGCGTAGCGGTCGGCGCGGCGGCGATCGATCTCGCCGTCTTCGATGATCGAGGCCGCGGCAAGCAGTGAGCGGGCCATCGTGTCCATCCCGCCGATGTGGCCGAGAAAGAGGTCGTCGCGGGCGATCGACTGGCGGCGCAGCTTGGTGTCGAACATCAGGCCACCGGTGGTGAATCCGCCGCCCCGCAGAATTTCGAGCATGCCGAGCGTCATCTGCTCGACCGACTTGGGGAACAGGTCGAGGTCCCAGCCGAGCCGATCGTCGCCGGCATTGGCATCGATCGAACCGAAGATCCCTGCGTTGACCGCGGTAGCGACCTCGTGATGGAAGTCATGCCCGGACAACGTCGCGTGGTTGACCTCGATGTTGACCTTGATCTCGTCGGCAAGTCCGTACGTCTGGAGAAAGCTGTGCACGGTGGCAACGTCGTAGTCGTACTGGTGCTTGGTCGGCTCCATCGGCTTCGGTTCGATCAAGAGCGTGCCCTCGAAACCAATCGCGTACTTGTGCTCCACGACCATGTTCATGAATCGGCCCAGCTGGTCGAGCTCGCGCTTCATGTCGGTGTTGAGCAAGGTCTCGTAGCCCTCACGCCCACCCCACAGCACGTAGTTCGAGCCCCCGAGGCGATGGGTGGCGTTCATGCAATGCGCGACCTGCGCCGCGGCGTAGGCGAACATGTCAGGGTCCGGGTTGGTTGCAGCCCCGGCCATGAAGCGCGGATGGGAAAAGGCGTTGGTGGTCCCCCACAGCAACTCGATGCCAGTCCGTTCCATGTGGCCAGCGGCCTCGTCGGCCATCTCGTCGAAGAAGCGGCATGTTTCGGCGAATGAGCCGCCAGCGGGTGCGATGTCGATGTCGTGGAATGAAAAGAACGGGGCGCCCAGCTTGTCGATGAACTCGAATGCCGCACTCATCTTGAGCTTGGCGGCCGCCATGGGATCCATCGCGGCGTCGCCCGTCCGAGAGGCCGGGTTCCATGGACGGTCGAGCGTGCCGGCGCCGAAGATGTCGGATCCGTCCCAGGCAAAGCTGTGCCAGTAGCAGACACCGAAGCGAAGGTGCTCCGCCATGGTCTTACCCAGGACTGTTCGGTCGGCGTCGTACCAGCGGAAGGCGAGCGGATTGTCGGAGTCCGGCCCCTCGAAGAGAATGGGGTCGACGTCAAAGAATGGTGTGTTCATCACCGATGATCGTAGGGCACCGGGTGCTGGCCGTCAGTCGTGGTCCCGAAGGTCTTCTTTCCAGGCGCGGAAGCGATCGTGTTTCTCACCGCTGGGGCCGGCACCTTGTGCTGACCCGTCAGGGAAGAGGCGCAGGGTGAATGCCCGGGTGAGGTCATCTGAGTGTGCGGCCCAGTAGCGAGCGTCGCCGTGTTTGGCCGGGCCAGCACGCCACAGGATCCAGGGCCCGATGCGGCGCTTGTATTCGGCCGTCGGTTGGCCAGCGAGATCGTCACCGAGCGCGAGCAGAGATGCTGGGGCTTCGATCCAGGCCGTGGCCATGATGTTGCGGTCACGGACCGGTGTCGGCGGCAGGTCGGTGGTACGGATTGGTGTGTGGTCGGCGGGCCGCTCGTTGTACTTCACGGCTACCAGCCGCGTTCGATCCACGCTTCGAGATGGGGGCGCTCGGCGCCGATCGTGGTGTTGTCGCCGTGCCCTGGCAGGACGATCGTCTTGTCGTCGAAGGTGAACAGGCGGTCGGTGATCGAGCGGATGATCGTGTCGAAGTCACCGATGTCTGACTTGGTGTTGCCGGGCCCACCGGGAAAGAGCGTGTCGCCGGTGAAGAGCAGCGGGGTGTTCTCCAAGGCAAACGAGATCGAACCCGGCGTGTGGCCGGGGTTGTGGATCGAATGCAAGCGCAGCTTGCCGACTTCAATCACCTCGGTGTCGTCAAGGAACACGTCGTAGCCCACTTCGGCGAGCATCGGGGCGTCGAGTTTGGTCACTGCCACCTCGTAGCCGGCTTCGCGCATGGCAGGGATGGCTTGGATGTGATCCCAGTGTCCGTGTGTTTCAAGTACCCGCTTCACTCCGAGTGCATCGCACAGTGCGAGGAGCTGATCGTGCTCGTCGGCTGCGTCGAGGAGCACGCCCTCGCCGGTGGCTTTGCAGCGCACGACGAACACGTTGTTCTCATACGGCCCCACGACGACCTTGTGCACTTCGGTGTCGGCGTCGGACCAGTGCAGGGTGCTGCTCACGTTCGATGTCATGTGAGCATTCTGCCAGCCGCCGCTCGGCCAATTCGCCCGGTACTGTTCGGCACGTGGCACGTCGCACGAAGATCATCGCAACCATCGGCCCGGCCTCGGAGGACGAAGCAACGCTCGAGGCCATGATCGAAGCAGGCATGGACGTGGCGCGCATCGCCCTCGCTCACACGCCGCTCGACGAGGCCTTGACACGGCACCAACGTGTCCGCGACGTCGCTGCACGCATGGGCAGGACGGTCGGCACGCTGGTTGATCTGCCCGGTTCGAAGATCAGAATCGGGCGCGTCGCGGTCGAGGGTCTGGACTTCGAGATCGGCGACACGGTCAGCTTGGTCGTTGGCCACGAAGTGAGCACGGCCGATCGGATCGAGATCGACTACGCCCACCTGGTTGATGACTGCCACGTGGGCGATGAGATCACCTTTGCCGGGTCTGTCGTCGTCTCGGTCCTGCAGGTCAAGAGCGACGAGGTTGTGGCAAGGGTCGTGTCCGGCGGAACGCTGAGTGGACGCGCTGGCGTCTTCATTCCGTTCGGGTCCGCCGAATACCGTCCGCTGTCCGATGAGGACCGCGCCGCACTTGCCGCGTTCGTCGAGGTGGGCGTCGACATGGTGGCGATGAGCGTCAATGCCGGACGCGACCTGCGTCAGCTCACTGTCGAGCCGCACCCTCGCGGACCGATGGTCATCGCCAAGATCGAAACGTTGGCAGCGGTCGAGAACCTGCCCAGCATCATCGAAGACGCCGCCGGGATTCTTGTGGCGCGAGGTGCGCTCGGCCGCGAGGCCGAACTCGAGGAGCTGCCGCACCTGCAGAAGCAAGTGATCCGCGACTGCATCGCGGGCGGCCTGCCGGTGATCACCTCCACGCAAATGCTCGACTCGATGGTCACTGCGCAGGCGCCGACCCGCGCGGAAGCAACCGACATCGCCAACGCAGTGTTCGACGGCACCTCGGCGGTGATGCTCTCAGCTGAGACGGCGATTGGCGACCACCCGGCTCTCGTTGTCGAGACGATGTCGCGCATTGCCGAACGCTCTGAC
Organism: uncultured Ilumatobacter sp.; assembly: GCF_963980585.1. Classification (NCBI taxonomy): domain Bacteria; kingdom Bacillati; phylum Actinomycetota; class Acidimicrobiia; order Acidimicrobiales; family Ilumatobacteraceae; genus Ilumatobacter; species uncultured Ilumatobacter sp. Next base: position 1,166 of record NZ_CAXCAM010000018.1, on the reverse strand, counting down.
GATTCGTTCAACCACGGCAGCTGGGCCGAACGCGTCGCTGCGCTGCGCATGGCCGACCAGGATCACAGCGAAGCCGCGATCACCGATGCGGTCACGATCTCGGCCGCTCGGGCTGCGCAGGAGCTACGAGTTCGTGCGCTGCTCTGCATCTCGGCGAGTGGGTTCACCGTTCGTTCGATGGCGCGCTTTCGTCCGAGCGCCAAGATTCTCGGCTTCAGTGGCTCGCACGCAACGGTGCGTCAGCTTGCGTCAAGTTGGGGTGTCACCCCGGTGTATTTCGAAGGTGCGACTGCTGAGTACGAAGAGCGTGTGCGCCTTGCGGTGTTGCAGGCAAAGCGCGAGCGCCACGTTGCCAGCGGGGATCTGATCGGGGTCGTGGCGGGGATCTCCGCTGCGTCGACCGACACGTTCCGTCTGATGCGCGTCCCGTAGCCCCTGTCGCGTCGTCCTTTGTCGCGAACTCGGCGAAGAATGGGGCGAATTGCTGGGCGCAGCGCGCCGAGAATCGCTCGGGCTCTCGCTTGTCGTTCTGGTTGGCGCTCAGGTTTGACAGCAGGTGCGCATCCGATCACCCGTTGCGTGCCGTGGAACGACGGCGAGGATTCAGTCGGTCCGTCCGAGCATCCGTTTGTAGACGTGGCGGCCGCGCGTGCCGGCCAGTGCAGCGATCCGGCGTCGAGCGCTTCCGTAGAGTTGTTGGGCCGGCCCAGGAGCATTGTGTAATGCATCCACGTGCGCCCGGAGCGCAGCGAGCTCTTCGGCCTGGGCCTCAAGCGCTGTCGCCGCGGCCTGCTGGTTCATGGCCGCCGACGCTTCAGCGGCCATGCGTTTCGCGCGGCGTGCCTCGAGCTCGGTGGTCAGGGCGCCGGCCTTTACGGTGGAGAGCGCGCTCACGGCTCCGTCGTTCGAGGTTGTATCTGACCACTGCTGTTCGAGGGTGGGCAGGTCCAACAGCGAGTCATTGAGCAGTGCTCGTTGGAGTGCCGACCGACGGTGAAAGCGATCGCGGCCGTCAGCGTCCCAGTTCGGCTTGCGGAGGATGAGGATCGAGTCTTCCCAATCAAGATTGCCCCAATCCGTGAATGCGTCGACGAGTTCGCCGCCGATGTATTCGTTGAGCGCAACGAAACCATCTCGATAGAACCGCCAACAGTCGACGGGATATC
>NZ_CAXCAM010000017.1:0-58277 GCF_963980585.1 uncultured Ilumatobacter sp. | reverse complement strand
CGTCGTCCATGCTCAACGCATGTGTGCAGTGGTGAGCTGGCCTATAAGCGGGATTCTGTGGTCCGCAAGCGGGCCGGTGACCATCCATCTTTGCGACCTACCCGAGGGTGCTGTTTCCAGCGAACGGGCAGTTCAATCCCTCTGCTCGGTCTTGCTCCGGATGGGGTTTACCAAGCCAGCCACGTCGCCGTGACCGCTGGTGCGCTCTTACCGCACCGTTTCAGCCTTGCCTGTGATGCGCCAACCTCGAAAGGGTGGACCATCCATCGGCGGTCTCTCTCTGTTGCACGTCCGTCAGGTCGCCCCAACCTGGCTTTCGCCAGCATCCAGCCCTGTGGAGTCCCGACTTTCCTCGACGGCATCGCTCGAAAGCCCACCGCCGCGGTCACCCGGCCACCTCACCACTGCGGGCATGATGCTAGCGCTCAGGATTCAGTGAGCTCTTCGTAGATCAGGGAGTTGGCAGCGGGAGTAGCAACGACGAACGAAGTGCGTGTGCCATTGACGTCAGCGGCACCGAGATTGAGGTCCTGCTGCGCGACCGATCCGAACGTGGTTTCGATCGCGAACCGTGCGATCAGACCATCTGCGTTGACGACCTCCTCACCGAGCAGCGCCGGGCTGACTCGGCGAGCGGTCCCATACGCCTCGAGCACGATGGTGGCAGAGTTGCGCGCCTCCTGCGCCGAGGCATTGGCAACTGCGAGGCGTTGGTCGGTCTCGGACAGGAGTGACGTGAGCGTCTGATGCGTGGCAGCGGCCATGTTCTCGAACGTGATTGCGAGGTTGACAACGTCGCGTGCCGGATCGTCGCTGACCAGGATCGTGGCAAACATCGGTCTGATCGACCGCTCCATGATCCAGGGGTTGGTCGACGTCCATGCTATTCCGCCGGCAGCTTCGGTGAGCTCGCCCATCTCGGCAGACGTCGCCGTGTGCTCCTCGATGAGACGCTCGACGAGGGTTGCCATGTCGCCCTCGAGGACACCAAGTTCCTGTGCAGTCTCGTAGACGAGCACGGCGGTGTTCTCGAGCGATGACGCTGTACGGAGTAATACGACGTCGTTGACCGGGTAGTCGGGCAGCGATTCGACCTTCGGAGCGTTGCCAACGCGACCGGGCGCAGTGTCACCCGTGCGGTCGTCGCCGCAGGCTGCAACCAGTGCTGCCAGCGAGACGGTGAGGCCGCCAATTTTCAGTGCCTGGCGGCGACCCACGCGAGCATCGAGGTTGCCGAGCGTGAGGGGAGTGTGCTGTTCAGAAGTCATGCGGCACCGCCGGAGATGTCGAGGGCGTCGGCGGTGTTGCCGAGCATTTCGTCGAGGTTGGATGAGAAGCCCGCCAAGCTGGTGAGCACGGCGGCATGGCGCGACTCGACCGTGATGATCGAGGCAGTCAAGTTGATTGCCTGGATGCTGTCGTAACCGCCCAGGAGCGCAATGTGGGTCGCCACAGCGGTGTTTTCGAGCGACCGGGCGGCGTTACCGAACGCCTGCGCGTCGGAGGTCATGAATGCATCGCTGAGCTGGTCGACAACCTCGGCATTGGGGCCCGGTGAGGACAGTCCGATCATGCCGGAGATCGCCTCAGCGTATGCCCGATGTTGATCCGCCATCACGGCTGCCACGACTTGGGCGTCTGCGGTGAGTTCGGCAGCGGCCAATCGGTACAACTCTGTGGCTGCCAGCTCGAGGCGCAACGCCTCGGTCAGCTCGACGCGGTCTTCGTCGGTCGGACGATCGGGGGCGGCTGCAGCGGATTGACCACTGAGGGCGGCAACGGAAGCGCCGACGAGGCTGACCACGCCAGCAGCACCAAGGAGGCTGCGCCGCGTGGATGCGGGCTCAGCGGGTTCGAAGTCCACGAGGGATTGTCCTTTCGAGTTCATACTCACAACAGCCTTCACGCTTCGAAGGCGTATCACCAATTCGATCGATCATCCTAGGGCCAAGCCGGGCCGCATTCGGTGATCGGTCAGAAGTCGAGGGCAGACAATTCGGGGAACCATCCACCGGCTCGTTCGAGGGCATCACGCCAGGTCAGGCGTGCTGCATCGCGATGAGCGGTCGCTCGAGGCTCCACGACATGTGCCGGACTCCACAGCGACTCGATGTCCTCGAGCCGGTTCCATGCCCCAATGCCAAGTCCGGCCAGGAACGCCGCGCCGATGGTGGTCGACTCGACGACGGGAGCCACCGAGATCGAGCGACCCGTCGCATCGGCGAGTGCCTGCACGAAGGTCGGGTTCCGACTCATGCCGCCATCAACGCGAATCGAATCGATGTCCGTCCCGGTGTCGGCCGCAGCAGCCTCGACCAGATCCGCGCCCCGATGGGCGACGCCTTCGAGGACGGCACGCACAACGTGAGTGCGCTCGGTGCCACGTGTGAGACCGAGGAGAGTGCCGCGAGCGCCGTAATCCCAGGACGGTGTGCCAAGTCCGAGCAGGGCGGGCACGTAAACCACCCCGCCCGAATCGTCGCATTGAGCAGCAATGTCGTGGCTCTCTGCGGGGGTGTCGATGAGGCCCAGATCATCGCGTAACCACTCGACGTTGGTGCCCGCTGACAGCATGATGCCCTCGACACCCCATCCCAACTCGCCACCGATCGACCAGACCGGTAGGGGATACGTGCCGTTGTCGTGACGGTGCGCGGCGTCGGGTGCCCCGCCGTCGGTCACCACATCAAGCATGCCGCCGGTGCCGAACGTAATCTTGGCACGACCTGGCCGGACGCACCCCTGACCAATCAGCGAGGCCTGTTGGTCGCCGATCAGCGCCGCAATTGGCGGGGCCCCTGGCAGCGCCGACGCCCGGCCGACGATGCCAGCCGAGTCGACGACAGTCGGCAACATGGACGCCGGGAGACCAAAGGCATCGAGAATGTCAGTGCGCCATCCAGAGCTGTCGATGTTGCGCAAGCCTGACGTGGTGGCCGAAGAGTTCGTGTGGTCGCTCACGTGCAGCTCTCCTCGACTGAGCGTCCACGCAATCCAACTGTCAACGGTCCCAGCGCAGAGGTCGCGGTCTGCAGCGCCCGGGGTATTGGCAAGGAGCCACTGCAGCTTGGTTGCGCTCTGATTTGGTGCAAGCGCCCATCCGTGCCCGGCCTTTGCCATGATGCACTCCATCACGGTGCGCAGATCCTGCCAACCGAGCCCGGGGCCGATGGGCTCGCCCGTCTCGCGGTCCCACACCACGACACTCGCTCGCTGATTGGTGATGCCGACGGCATCAATTGGGGACCCAAATCTCGCGATCGCCACCTGTGCAGCATCGAGCACCTTGCTGGCCATATCGACCGCGTCGAACTCGACGAGACCAGGTGCTGGCGAAGAGGGCGGACACGGCCGATGCTCGTACGTCAGAATGTGGAGCGACTCATCGACCACCGCAGCACGCAGGCCGGTCGTGCCGACGTCGATAACGAGAAAGGCAGTCATCACTGCTGCCTCGCAGCGGACGGCACGAAGCCGCGCTGTTGCAACCGGTTGCCGAGCACCCCGCCGAACATGCCGGCCACGCTGACGAGGCCAAGCGTGAAGAACACGGAGAACCAATTCACGGTGTCCCCGCCTGCAAGCCGAATGGCAACGAAGACGGTCTGGGCAGCCAGGTAGGTGCCAGCGGCGCTGACGACACCGTGGCTCATCGGTGTGCCGGCCCGCTGCACCCATGCAGCACACCCGCCACCGAGAATGAACCCAAACATCGCGCCGAAGAAGAACAGGGCATTGAGCGCGCCGCTCTCACTGTCGACGACGGCCGCGATGATGGTGAGCGGGATTGCGAAGAGCAACGCAACCGTTGCTCCAGCACGCAGTGCTTGCCAATCCCAACGCCCGGGCAGGACTGCATTGATCGTGTCGAGGGGATCAGCGTGGTGATCGGTCATGGCCACGGAGTTTCGCCGAAAGGTGATGTGAACCCGAGCTTGCCGGGGTTGAGGACGCCGTTGGGGTCCAAGGCATCCTTCACTCGTTGCAGCACCTCATGGGTTGGTCCCAACGCCTCGGACATGAACCGGCTCCGGTTGAGCCCCACGCCGTGGTGGTGGGACAGGTTGCCACCAGACGCCAGCACCGCACGCGTGCCTGCGTCCCACATCGCGATGTAGGTCGATTCGATCTCGTCGGGTGGGGGAGTGGCAGCGAAGGTGAAGTACAAGCACGCTCCGTCGGCATAGCTGTGCGACAAGTGGCAGGTGGCCGCCCTGGCGTGGGGCACCTCGCCGATTGCTTCGCGGACAGCGTCGAAAATATCGGTCAGCTTTGACCAAGGTGCAGCGATCTCCATCGTGTCGACGACGAAGCCTTTCCGGGTGAGTCCCTGCAGCGCAGAGGTGTCGTTGCGGTGTTGCATCCACGCCTCGACCAACTCGACATCGCCCGGCTCGCCGCCTGCGGTAGTACATGCCTCGGCGATGATGTCCATGGTGGCATCGACCAGGCGAGCATCGCCCTCGTCGAGCACGAGCAGTGCACAGTTCGACCCATCGCCTCCGCGTCCGCGGGCCGACTCTGGGCCGTCGTACAGCCGGAGCACAGCGGGTGTGGCCCCAGCGCGCAGCGTTGCCCGGCAGGCCTCAATACCGTCCTCGAAAGTTGGGAATATGTAGGCCGCACGTCGCTCGGCTGCAGCCAGCGGATGCGCCTTGAGCCACACGTTGGTGATGATGCCGAGCGTGCCTTCGGAGCCGACGATCAACTCGGTGAGGTCCGGACCCGCCGCAGCGGCAGGGGCGCCGCCTGTGCGCATCACGGTGCCGTCGGCCAGCACGACCTCGAGCCCGACCACCATCTCTTCGATCTTGCCGTACCGCGTCGAATACTGGCCGGCGCCGCGCGACGCGACCCATCCGCCAACCGTCGCAAGATCGAAGCTCTGCGGGAAGTGCCCGACCGTCAGCCCGTTGACGCTGTTGATCGCGGATTCGAGGTCCGGGCCCGACGTGCCTGGGAGTACTTCGACGATGCCCGACTCAGCATCGACGGACCGCACACCGGCCAACCCGGTCATGTCGAGGATCACGCCACCGAACACCGGAACGGCAGCTCCGCAGACGCCACTTCGTCCACCAGACGCGGTAACGGGCACCCGGCCGATGTTGCACGCCTGCATCACCGCGACGACCTCAGCAGTCGACGATGGCCGGGCGATCAGGTCAGCGAGTTGTGGCACCTCGCCGCGCAGCGACCAGTGCAGAGCGAGTGGCCACCAATCGCGGCTCGACTCGGCGACAGCGTCCACGTCGTCGACCACTTCGCAGATGGTTTCCAGAACGGCCAGCAACTCCTCAGGGATAGCGGTCGGGGTATTTGCGTAGTGAGCACTGACGGGAGACCCGGCGGTGGGTGTCAGCTCAATCGGTGATGTGGGCTGCCAGTTGGTCACGAGCGGCTGCTTCCTCCGCAGCGCACAGCTGGCGGTAGTTGTCGAGTTGGTGTTCAGTTTCGGCCATATCCCAGTGCAGTTCGGTCGCCATCAGCGCGGCAACACGCGGTGCAGCGGTGAGCGCGGCCTCACGATCAAAGATGTGGAGTCGGGTTCGTCGCTCGAGCACATCGGACAACGTCGTGGCCATCTCATGCCGAGCCGCGTACACGACTTCGGCAAGCACGTACTGGTGGCCCGGCGCGATTGGTTCGCCGAGTGCCGGCTCGAAGGCAATCAGCGCCTTGACTTCAGCAGCGAGCGACCCGTATCGGCGAGCGAGGTGGCCGACTTGCGTTCCCGGCTGAGTCGAACGGTGGCCCCGTGCACCGATCAGCTTCAGCCGCTTGGTCGACTGCTTTCGAGATGCCCGGCGTCGCCGGCCAAGTTGCTGCATTGCGATCTCGACGGTGTCCTCAGCCATTTTTCGGTAGGTGGTGAGTTTGCCACCGCTGACTCGAACGACACCTGAGTCGCTCACGGCCACCTGGTGCTGCCTTGAGAGATCTGCCGTCTTGCCCATTGGCTCGTCACCGGCATTGGCCTTGACGAGTGGTCGCAGCCCGGACCAGACCCCCGTGACATCAGCGAGCGTAATTGTGGTCTCGAGCGCATCGTTGAGCGCTGTGAGGACGTAGTCGATGTCAACAGCTGTCGTCTGATGATCGTCCAGACCACCGTCGTGATCGGTGTCGGTGGTGCCGACGTAGCAGTGCGAATAGGAGCCGTCCGCCTGTGGGCCCCATGGAACCAAGAACAGGCTGCGCTTGTCGCTCCTGACGGGGATGATCACGGCAATATCGTTGCGCACCTTCTCCCACGGAATGGTCAGGTGTACGCCTTTGGCCGGCCGAATCGAGTCGGGGTTTGCGCCCTCATCGAGCGCTCGGACGTCGTCGGCCCAAACGCCCGCAGCGTTGACGACAACGCGGGCGCCGACGGGGAACTGGTCGCCGTCGGCTTCGACGACTACACCGTTGGTCTGGCCGCCTGCGTCGGTCGTGACGCCGACAACACCGCACCGATTGGCGAGCACGGCTCCACGTTGCGCCGCGGTGCGCGCCAGGGTGACGACCAGTCGGGCATCATCGGCGCCAGCGTCGTAGTACAGGTATCCCGAGCTGAGCTTGTCGAGATTGGTCGTGGGGAAGTGTTCGGCTGCTTGTTTCGCATTGACCCGCTTGTGGAACTTGCCGATGCGCCAACCGCCGGTGAAGTCGTACATCCACATCGCTGACCCCAAGGCCCGGGCGATCTTCTTGGACACCACGCTGTCTTTGGTCATGATGGGGATCATGAACGGGAGCACGTCAACGAGGTGTGGCGCGTTCTGCATTAAGCGCCGGCGCTCGCGCAGGGCCTCATAGACGAGCCGCACATCGCCGTTCTGCAGGTATCGCAGTCCGCCGTGCACCATCTTGGAGCTCTTCGATGAGGTGCCCGAAGCGAAATCGTCGCGTTCGACGAGCGCAGTGCGCAGCCCGCGCGCCGCGGCGTCGAGGGCAACACCGACCCCGGTGATGCCTCCGCCGATGACGAGGACGTCAAATGGCTCGCCGGAGCGGAGCTCGGCCAGCATGTGGCTCCGAGAGAACTGCCGCGGGTTCATGCTGGTCCACCGTAGATGCTCTGGGGGCGCTTGGCCGTGTCGCGCGAACCCCCCGAATGTGGGCCCTTTCGTGTGACGTCTGTCCGGGCTTGGATTGCGGGTTCGATGAGTTGTCTGCGGCGCGGCGGGGTCCTATCTTTCCTCTGAAAAACTCCCTCAAATAACGCAAACGGAGAACCTCCATGCCTGATCTTGCAGGTACCAAAACACACGAAAACTTCTCCGAAGGACTCGCCGCCCTCTGAGGCCTGCCTGACGACGCACGCGAATGACGATCACGTACGACCCCAAGCATCCGCTCTATCTCGACGAAGCTGACGTTCGCGGGGAACTGACGCGCGTCTATGACCTGTGCCATGGCTGCCGGTTGTGCTTCAAGTTGTGCACGTCGTTCCCGACGCTGTTCGAGATGATCGATCGGCACGACGATCAGGACGCGGGCCGAATGACCCCGGCTCAACAAGACCAAGTCGTCGACGAGTGCTTCCAATGCAAACTCTGCTACGTCAACTGCCCGTATATCCCTGAGTTGCACGAGTGGAAGCTTGATTTCCCGCGACTCATGTTGCGCGCGGATGCGATGCAGCATGAGCACGGCATCAAGTCGACGCGCTCGAAGGCCACCACGCAGGTGATGGGTCGGACCGACTTGCTCGGCAAGGCCGCCACAACAGCTACTCCTGTGGCGAACAAGATCGTCAACGCTGAACCAGGATCGATGGTGCGCAAGGTCACGGCAATGGTCACGGGCGTATCGGCCGTTCGGCTCCTGCCGCCATACGCCAAGCAGCGGTTCTCGACGTGGTTCAGCAAGCGTCCGAAGGTTCGCCTCGGTAATCGCCAGGGCCGTGTCACGGTTTACCCAACGTGTCTCGTCGAGTACCAAGAGACCGACATCGGCAAGGACCTCGTCAAGGTCTACGAACGCAACGGCATCGAATGCAACAATTCCAGCGCTGGATGCTGCGGTGCGCCATGGCTCCACTCCGGTGACATCAAGCAGTTCACCAAGATTGCGGAGAAGAACGTCGCAACGCTGGCCAAAGAGATCCGCGCAGGCACTGATGTCGTGGTCCCCCAGCCAACGTGCAGCTACGTCTTGAAGAAGGACTACCTCGACTATGTCGGCGGCCCCGATGCTGAACTCGTTGCTGAGCACACCTACGACGCCGCCGAGTACCTCATGAAGGTGCACAAGGCCGATGACACGGTGCTCGATACCGACTTCGACGGCGAGACCATCGAGAAGATCACATATCACACGCCATGTCACCTGCGGGCCCAGAACATCGGCTTCAAGAGCCGAGACCTGATGATGCTCACCGGTGCCAAAGTCAAGATGGTGCAGCAGTGCTCCGGCATCGATGGCATGTGGGGCTTTCGGGCCGAAAACGAAGACATCTCCATTCCCATCGCCAAGAAGCTTGGCGACATGATCACCGAAGCGGATGGCGATGCCGTCGCAGGCGACTGTCACCTCGCCAACACAGCAATCATGGAGCAGACCGGCGGCGCGGCGAGACACCCGTTGCAAGTCATCGCGCGCGCCTACGGCATCCCGGAAGAGCACTGAGCCTCACATGTCAAGGCTGACCCTCGAAGACATCATGGATGTCCGCGAATACGAGCGCACCCGTGCTGACTTCCGAACCAGGGTGATGGCCACTACATCCGGTCCGAACTGACCCCTGAGCAGATCGATCTGACCTCCGCCTGAACCCCTTGCGGAACTTGCGCTGAAGAGAAAGTGCCGGATTCGGCACAGCTTTTTCTGGCGTTGCGAGCCAACCGTCACCTACGATTCGTCACACGGAATGAGAATGCCCACCGGACGAGTGGGCACCAGCATCGACCTTGGGGGTTTTATAGATGTCGGCGCAACAACAGACAGCAACAGACGACGAGCCGAAGTGGTGGGACCACGGCGCATGCAAAGGGTTGAACTCGGAAATGTTCTACCCGGACGACGAGGTCAGCGCAGCGTCGGCCAAGGCCGTGTGTGGCAGCTGCGTCGTGCAGTCCGCCTGCCTTGAACATGCCCTGACGCTTCGTGAGAAGGCAGGCGTGTGGGGCGGAGCAACCGAACGCGATCGGCGCCGTATCATTCGCCAGCGTCGCAAGACGGCCTAACCCAGCCCTGCATCGGACCAAAATATTTCCGACCGAACAGCTCCGGGTCCTACGATCGCCTGATGGCGACTCTCGTTGAATTCGGCGGCTGGTCAGCGCTCATCGGCGAGCTCATCGCCGGTCGCGACCTCACGCGTGACCAGACCGGAGCGGCGCTGTCCGAGATCTTGACGGGCGATGCCACTCCAGCGCAGATTGCCGGCTTCCTCGTTGCGCTGCGGGCCAAGGGCGAGTCGGCCGACGAACTCGCTGGACTGCTCGCCGTGGCAATGTCTGAGGCGGCCATCGTTCCGCTCACCGACGTCGAGCGTGAGGCATGCGTTGACGTCGTCGGGACGGGTGGCGACGGGTCGCATTCGATCAACGTCTCGACAATGGCAGCCATAGTCACTGCGGCCGCTGGCGCTCCGGTGTGTAAACACGGCAACCGATCCGCCTCGTCGAAGGCCGGAACTGCGGACGTCTTCGAATTGCTCGGTGTGGCCCTGGAACTTTCGCCCGAGGGCGTTGCTCGCTGCGTACGTGAGGCCGGTATCGGATTCTGTTTTGCCCCTGCGTTTCATCCGGCATTTCGATTTGCCGGAGCACCGCGTCGTGAGATGGGCGTGCCGACGGTCTTCAACCTGCTTGGTCCGATGGCCAATCCGGGGCGCGTGCAACGCCAACTCATTGGCGTTGCCGACCCGACGTTCGCTCGGCCGATGGTCGAAGCGCTCGCTGCGCAGGGGCTCACCGCGGCGTGGGTGGTCCACGGCGGCGGGCTGGACGAACTGACCACAACCGGGCCCTCCACGGTGCTCGCGCTGCAGGGCGGCGTTGTCGAAGAGTTCTCTGTCGATCCGCAGGCGCTCGGCCTCGCTCCGGCAGTCGCCGATGATCTGCGCGGCGGCGCTCCGGAGGAGAATGCTGAGGCCGTCCGCCGAGTCCTTGCGGGCGACCTCGGTCCGCACCGCGACATCGTGCTGCTCAATGCCGGTGCTGCCCTGGTTGTCGCGGGCAAAGTCGACGACATCGGAGCAGGTATCGACCTGGCCGCCGCAGCGATCGATGATGATCGGGCCGCCACGACACTGGCCAAGATGGCCGAGGTCTCCCAATCCGCAGCGAGCGACGCGTGACCGAAACTCGCGACAACAGCTGGTTTGTTCGTGCCCCAGCATCGTCCGCCAACCTCGGCGCCGGATTCGACGTACTCGGCATGGCACTCGACCTGTATGCCGACTGTGGCCTTGGCCAGGCGCCGGCCGATGCGCAGCAAATCGATGCTCACCATCCCGGACGCATTGCGTTCGAGGCACTTGGTGGAACGGGTCCGATGTGGATGCGTTGCAACATCCCGATGGGGCGTGGGCTCGGCTTCAGCGGCGCAGCCCGCGTGAGTGCTGCCGCGTTGGCGGCGGTACAGACCGCCGGGGCCGACGGGATTGTCGACCGCGGCGACGAGATCCTGGCCTACACGGCCCAGCTTGAAGGTCATGGCGACAACGTTGCGGCCTCGCTTCACGGCGGCGTGACTGGATTTGTGCAGGGCGAGTTCGTGTCCATGCCGGTCGGTCCGACGATGGCCGCAGCCAACTTCGTCGCGTGGGTGCCCGACGTGACGACATCGACCGACAAGTCCCGCGAGGCGTTGAGCTCCACGGTTGATCGTGCCGACGCCGTCCACAACATCGGACGGGCGATCCAGTTTGTAATGGCGTTTGTCGATGATGACCCGTCGCTGCTGGCGTCAGGGGCAGCAGACCGGCTGCATCAGTCTGTTCGGCTCCCTGGAGTTCACGGAGCGGAGGAGGCACTCGTCGCAGGCATTGCGGCCGGAGCCTGGGCTGGTTGGTTGTCCGGCAGCGGTCCCACCGTTGGGTTCATGTGTCCGCCAAGCGCCGTTGAGTCCGTCGCTGCGGCATTACCTGCCGGCGGACACGCCAAACTGCTGTCGATCGACACTGTCGGTTGTCGGCTCGAACGCTGATCAGCGACGCGGCGAGCGGTGTCAGCCGGACACGCCGTCGATCGACTCGCGGATCAGGTCGGCGTGGCCACAGTGTCGGGCATACTCCTCGATCATGTGGAGCATGATCCAACGCAGGTTCCAGGGCTTGTCGTTGTTGTCGGTACGGACGCTGAGCTGATCGAGTGACTCCGCGTTTGCAATGACGTCTCGGCATCGATTGCACGCGTCGACGTAGAGCCGAAAGAGTTCTTCGCCGGTGTCATGCGCCGCTGTGGTCAGCTCCCAGTCTGGGTCGTCGTCCCACGGAGCCGAGGCCCACGGCTCACGTTCGTCCATGCCGAGAAAACGATGCTCGAACCAGCTGTGCTCGACCAGCGCCATGTGTTTGACGAGCGCGCCAAGTGTGAGATCCGATGCGGCGGCGGTTTGGCGGAGCTGGTCGTCGTTCAGGCCCCACACGCGCTCGTGGAACTCGATGCGGTGGATGTCGAGGAACTCGACGAGCGCAGTGATCTCACTCGGCGTTCGGTCGAGCGCAAAGCGCGATGGCGGCGCCAATGATTCATCCATGTTCGGCACCCTACGATGCTCGAAGGTGCCGAACGGCGTCGCTTGCGGCGACGGGGAAGTCCCAGTCGCCCGAGCACGTGGCGGTTGCCGAGTCCGCGTGCTTTTCGAAGAACTTGGCGAGGACCAACGCCTCGTCGATCATCTCGCGACCGAGCGGTGTGCCAAGCGGAACTGAGTCGGGTGGTTCGACGGGGAGTGCTCTGGTTGCCGATCCATCCTGGGTGACGTCGACCAACCGGGCGTGTTCAACGATCCACGTGGTGCCTCCGATGGTGATCTGCGCCCGATCAGCGGAACGCAGTGTCTCGACCAACCGGTGGCGCTTCACTGCCCCCAGCAGCGCTTGGAGCCGATCGCGAACGGTCGCAGCCTCTTCGAACCGCTGCTGGGTGGCGAGCGAACGCATCGTGTCGTGAAGGCGGCCGACGATGATGACCGGGTCGCCAGTCATCGCTCGGCGCGCGACCTCGACGTCGCGGGCGTATTCGGCTGCGTCGGCGGTTCCAGAACATGGACAGTGGGCGACTCCGAGCTGTGCTGCGCTGCACACAGGCGCATCGGTGGGAGCGACGAAGTTCCGTCCCAGCCGCTCGGTGCAGCGCCGCAGCGGTACAGCGGTGTGGAGCGCGTCGACAACGAGGCGCGCCATGGAGCGCGACGGGAGCGGACCGAGGTGGATGCCCTTCTTGGCCGGATTCTTGACAATTGACAGGCGCGGCCACGGCTCATCGCTGTCGAGTTTCACGTAGCAGTATTTGTCGGCGCGGGTGCCTTTGCGGTTGAAGCGGGGCAGCATTTGGGCGATCAGCCGCTGCTCGATGACTTCTGCAGTGATCGGGTCGGGCAATGCAAGGTGTCGCACCGTCTGGGTTTCACGCAGCATCGGTCCGATCTTGCGGCGGTCGTCACCACCGAAGTAGCTCCGCACACGCTGCCGGAGATTGGTCGCCTTGCCGACGTACAGCACCTGACCCTGATGGCCGCAGAACATATACACGCCGGGGGAGCGGGGTAGGTCGGCGGTCATCTTCAATTTGGCGGCCTGCGGGTGCCCGGCGAGCTTCGACAGTGCGATCAAGTCATCGAGGCCGAGCACGCCCATGCCTGACGCTCGCTCGATGAGGAAGTGCAGCAAATCCGCAGTGGCCCATGCGTCGTCGAGAGCTCGGTGGCTGGGTCGATGTTCCAAACGCAGCCGGTCGGCCAATGTCCCAAGCTTGCAGTTCGGTACCTCGTCACGCACAAGCCGGCGAGCAAGTGCCACCGTGTCGATGATGGTTCCTTCGAGTCGCGGTCGTTGGGCGCGCTCGAGCGCGGCACGGATGAACGCCACGTCGAATCCGACGTTGTGGCCGACGATCACGGTCTGGCCTGATTCGGTGTCGCCCATGAATTCGAGCAGCGCGGGCAGCACCGTCTCGATCCGCGGCGCCCGAGCGACGAGCGCGTCGCTGAGTCCGGTGAGGATGGTGATCTGCGGCGGGATGGCGCGACCAGGGTTCACCAGTGTCTGGAAGGTGCCGAGCACTTCTCCGCCGCGGACTTTGACGGCACCGACCTCAGTGATCAAGTCGTCGGTGCGATTGCCGCCGGTGGTCTCTAAGTCGACCACGCAAAACGTGACGTCGCTCAGCGGGCGACCAAGTTCGTCGAACGACCGTTGATGAATGTCTCGAAGACCTCCGGATGACATCTGCCCAACTCAAGCACGAACGTTTGTCCGTTGTCAATCCGATGGAACAGAAATGTGTTCGGTGGTGTTTGGCGAGCAGGGGCGAACTGGACAGATTCGCCTGAGGTTCGTCGGGTAGCGTCGCGTGATGGTCGAGATCGAGCACAGGCACCTTCGCAGTGCGCTTGAATTCGCCGTGCTCATGGCGTCCGAGGGGCAGAAACGCAAGCCAACGCTGCCGTACCCGAAGGAGCTGAAGCCATTCTTCAACAAGCCACGACTGCCGAGCGCCGCCTTGGGTCGACTTCGGCGGGTCATTGACGACGACCCGGTCTTTCGGGCACGGCTCGCGGCAGGAGCGCTTCCCGAACTCGTCGATGAAATCGGTCGACTGTGGCTCGAGCATGGTGACGGCTGGGCTGATACGGCAAGTGAACTTGCAGCTCAGAGTGACGCCGTAGCGGAATCGGGCGATGTCCAAGCTCAACTGCGACGCGCGGATAAGCGCCGCGATGCTGCCGAACAGGTCGCGGCCCGGACCCGTGCCGAACTCATCCAGCGCAACGAGTTCATTGAGCTACAGGCAGCCGAAGTTGATGAGCTGCGGGCCGAAGTCGCGAAGGCCGGTGAACTGCTTGCCGAGATGAAGGCAGAATTGGCAGACGTTCGGATGGAGATCCGCCACGCGCGCGACCGGGAGGCGGCAGCGGTGGCCAAGGCACAGACCGCCGCGGACGAGCGCCGATCAGTTCGGGACCAGCCAGCCCCCGCTCAGGCTCCCGAACCGGTGCAAGTACCCGACCACAGCGACGACATCGCCGCTGCGGCCGAGGCAGCCCGCCGACTTGCTGCACAGCTCGAAACGCTTCTGGTGCCGCACCAGGAGGACGATGTAGAGGCCGCACCGAAGGAACGTAGATCGCAGCGTGCGCCGCTCGTTTTGCCTGGCGGCGTCATCGCAAGCTCAGGAGAAGCGGCAGAGTTCCTCGCCCGGTCAGACGCTCAGCTCATCATCGACGGTTACAACGTCGCGAAGCTCGGCTGGCCGAATCGTCCGCTCGCGGAGCAGCGCGACGTGTTGCTTGATGCGGTCGAGAACCTGGCCCGGCGGTTCGGCACCGACGTCACGGTGGTCTTCGATGGCGCATCGGTTGTTGGAGCGCATGCTTCTCGTCGGCGGCTGGCCCGAGTTGTGTATTCGCCAGAGGGCACCATCGCTGACGACGTCATTCGTGACGAGGTCAAACGCATCCCGGCCAACCACGCAGTCGTCGTGGTGACCAACGATGCCGAAATCGTGCGTGACGTGCGTGTGGACGGCGCCAACGTCGTCCCCAGCAATGCCCTCCTGGCGATCCTCTGAGTCAGCTGTCCGGTCATCACGGCGAGCCACCCGACGACGTGATCCGCTCCTCAACGACGATGCGGACGTCTGCTGTGATGTCGCGGCCGAAGGACGCGCTGAGGTCATCGGCCAAATCGTCGACGTCGGCGAGCCCGTCGATGGGGCCGATCACGATGACGTTGACCACATCGTCGTCGACACTGCTCTCGACCAATCGGTGCAGCGGCGCATCCTTCAGCCACGTCGTGACCGCCTTGGCCGTTCGCGATTGATCGAGGGAATCTGAGGTGACCTGCGCGCCGTTTAAGAGCAAGCCGCCGATGACGATGAGTGCCAGGAGGCCGACCGAGGTCAGGGCGGTTCGCACTCGACGTTGGCCTTCGTACACCACGGACAGCGGCGTGACTCCGGTCAGCACAAAGGTGATTCCACCCATCGTCAGGATGGCCACCATGTTGGTCATGAACAACAGGAGTGCGCCGTTGCCGGCTGCCCACTCAGCTTGGGAGTAGGCGATACCGACGACCGAGAGCGGAGGGACGAGCGAAATCGCGATGGCGACGCCGGGCAACGAATCCGAGACGTCTGGCCGTGACAGGCCGTATGCCCCGGCAGCGCCTGCGGTGAGCGCCGTAATGAGGTCAACTGGCGTTGGCGTTGATCGAGCGACGATCTGAGTGTTCGTTGAGGGTGAGATGGCGACGGGAACGATCAGCCCGAGGAGAATGCCGATGCCGATGGCCAGCAGAATGCCGGCCGTTGCGATCAGGACCGCCATGGCGAGCCGGTTCGGCCATCCCATCACGAGCGAGATCGCAATCGCCATGAGCGGGGTCATCAGCGGAGCGATCAACATGGCACCGATGACGATGGCCGTCGAGTCGGTCACGACCCCCATGGCGGCGATGATCGAAGCGAAGGTCATCAAGGTGAAAAAGCGAGTGATACGTCGCGGCTGATCCGGACCGTCGAAGAGAATCTTGTCGTAGAGCTCTTCGCGGGCGTCGACCGACTTGTGTCGATCGGCCAACCATGCGAGCGCGACATCGCCGACGGAAGCATCGGGGTGGACGTCGATGTCGCGATGGTCCACGATCGCGAAGATGGCAATCGTCGAGACGATGATCCACGCGACCGCTACAGCCACGGTGGCGGCCGACAGTGTCTCGGACGGAAATGCGAGCAACACGATGCCCGCAATCGCCGACGCCGTCGGGCGGACCGCGCTGAGCTCTTTGTCGGGATCGCGGCGACGGGCTCGGAAGGCCCTGATCGAAACCAGGACGAGGCTTGCTCCCAGGAGCCGGCCGATGGTGATCTCGGATTGCTCGGGCCAGCCGATCAGGAACCCTCCGAGGGCGGCGCTCCCAATGGCGGTGAAGACCCTGGTGGCGGTCAGTACGCGGTGACGGGCTGCGGTCCACAGCGTGGATGCTGCAATCCAGACGAAGGCAATGCCCAGCAGCCGGACGAGGATGCGGTCGGTGCGGTCTGGCCACGCCAACACCGCGCATCCGATGACGATGCTGCCAGCGGCGCGGACGACGACGGGGTCGGTGAGCAAGCGGCGGTTGAGCCTGCGGAGTTCGGTGGCGGGAGCAGTTGCGACGTCGGCAAGCTCGCCCGATCCGGGATTGGCATCGAGGTGGTGCTCGCGAGGGGGATCGGTGCTCATGTCGCTCACCAGCTTCGCATCTCTGTGACAGTGCTCATGCATGATGGCGACATGAATGAGCACGAGGACTTCTCCATCGACTGTAAAACCTGCATCGGCGCAGGCACCACGGCGTGCAATGACTGCTTCGTCACGCATCTGCTCGCCAACGACGACGGCCCAATCGACTACGTGCCCGTCGTGCTTTCCGAAGTGCCTCGTCTTCCCGATCCGCAGGAGGTCGCGATCGCGCTGTTCATCCGGTCTGGCTTGGTCGACGATCCGATCCAACTCGTTCCCGTCGACGAGTTCACGGGGTACGGCGTTCCCGTCCACGCCTGATCGTTCCGTACGCTGCCGATGTGCGTCGTCCCCAACCGGTTCCATCGATCGAGGAAATCACCGCGCACGTCGAAGACTGGGGCATCACCCACGTTGGTGTCTGCTCGGCAGACATTCTCACCGAAACTCGCACGACGCTGCACGAGCGCAAGGCAGCCGGGCTGCACGCCGACATGGGATTCACCTACCGCAACCCAGATCGATCAACCGATCCAGCGCATGCCGTCGACGGCGCATGGTCCATCATCGTCGCTGCTCGCCCGTACCTCACGGCCACCGAACCGCCAATCCCTGGTCCGGATGCTGGTCCGCACGCCCGAGTCGGCAAATACGCCTGGGTTGATCATTACGCACCGCTGCGCGCAGGCCTGCGGTCCGCGAGCAAGTTGATCCGCCGTTCGGGGCACCGTGCGGTCGCTTTCGCCGACGACAACTCCATCGTGGATCGCGCTGTGGCGCATCGAGCTGGCCTCGGCTGGTACGGCAAGAACGCCAATTTGCTGATCCCTGGTGCCGGCAGCTTCTTTGTCCTCGGATCAATCATCACCACCGCCGACTACGAGTGGAACGAGCGAGTTGCCCCTGATGGGTGCGGGAGTTGCACCAAGTGCTTCGAGGGCTGCCCGACCGACGCAATCATTGCGCCCGGCGTCATCGACGGCAATCGCTGCCTCAGTTGGGTGATGCAGCGCCCGGGTTCGATTCCACTCGAATACCGAGCGGCGATTCACGATCGCATCTATGGCTGCGATGACTGCCAAGACGTTTGCCCGATCTCTGTGCGGCTCGGCCAGCGCAACACGGTGGCGTTGTCACCGGAGGCGCAGGCGTGGGTCGACGCACTCGAACTGCTCGACCGCCCTGACGACTGGATCGAGGATCGCTATGGCCGGTGGTACATCGCCAACCGCGACTTTGACTTGGTGCGCCGCAATGCACTGGTCGTTGTCGGCAACGTCGGCGACCCGACAGACATGCGTGTTCGAGCCACTGTCGAGCGCTACCGTCAACACTCCAACGCAGTGCTGGTCGAACACGCCGACTGGGCTGCGCGGCAACTCCTCGCACGCTCATGAAACATCTGCTCGTCACCAACGACTATCCACCCAAGATCGGCGGCATCCAGTCTCTGCTGTGGGAATGGTGGCGTCGTCTTCCGGCGGACAAGTTTGCCGTGCTTACGAGCCCCTACGACGGGACCGCAGAATTCGATGCTGGCGAGCCGTATCGGATCGAGCGCACTCGCGAGCCGTTTCTGCTCCCGCATCCGTGGATGGTCAGGCAGATCAATGACCTGGTCGATGACTTCGGCGCCGATCTCGTCGTCCTCGACCCGGCAGTGCCGCTGGGGCTCGTTGGCCCTTCGTTGAAGGTGCCATACGACCTGGTGTTGCATGGTGCGGAGGTCACCATCCCGGGACGATTGCCAGGGTCGAAACAAGCACTCGCCTACACACTCAAGCGAGCCCGCAAGATCATCGCCGCGGGCGGATATCCCGCAGCCGAGGCGGATCACGCTGCTGGCCGGTCGCTGCCGACCACGGTGGTCCCGTGCGGCGTCGATCCCGACAAGTTCGTGCCGCTGTCGCCGTCGGAGCGCGCCGCTGCGCGCGAGCAGCTCGGCCTCCCCGTCGATGCCGAATTGGTGGTCAGCGTGTCGCGGCTGGTTCCGCGCAAGGGCTTCGACACGGCTATTCGTGCTGTCGCCCGCCTGAAGCACTCGCGACCCGACCTCTTGCTGGTCATTGCCGGTGGCGGACGCGAGGAAAATCGACTCAAGCGCCTCGCCGAGGAACTCGACGCTCCCGTGCGGTTCCTGGGTCGCGTGCCCAACGCTGACCTGACTCCGCTCTACGGCTGCGGTGATGTGTTCACGATGTTGTGTCGCAATCGATGGGGCGGCCTCGAACAAGAGGGCTTCGGCATCGTGTTCATCGAGGCAGCCTCATGCGGCGTGCCGCAGATCGCCGGCGACTCAGGCGGCGCGGCTGAAGCGGTTGCCCACGGTGAAACCGGGCTCGTGGTCAGCGAACCCGAGAACGTGCAGATGGTTGCCGACGCCATTGCCCAACTCCTCGATGACGACGAGTTGCGCGCGTCGATGGCGACGCGGTCGCGCGAGCGCGTGCTTGCGGAGTTCTCCTATGACGTGCTTGCTCAGCGTCTTGGTGAGACGCTCGGCGTCTTCGACTGACTCTGCTGGCACAATGGCATGGTGACCACCGGCGAACTTGATCGCACGCCCGCTCGGGGCTCGACGGAACAGGGAATCATCATCGTCAAAGCCACCATCGTCGGCACGGCGCTGTTTGTGGTCACGGCGATCTTCGCCGCTGCGGTGTTCACCACGGCTGCGCAGTGGGTGGGTGCCGTGACGGCGATGGCACTGTTCATGGTCGGCGTGTTTGCCTTCCTGTGGGGCTTCTGGAATGCCATTCAACGCAGCCGCGAAGAAGAGGTCTCGGTCACCCAACTCTTCCTGCTGCTCGGCGCCGGCACTCCGGCAGCGGTTCGCCGCACCATGTTGTCAATGCTGGCCATCCAGGTGGTCACGGCGTTCGGCACGGCAATCTGGCGGCTCGATGGCCCAGACGGCAGTCCAGGGTCATCGCTGGCGGTCGGGTTGCTCGTTCCCATGTTCGGACTCGGCATGAACGGTCTCTGGGCGGCCTATCACGCGAACTTCGGTCCGCGGCTTGATGCCGACGGGGCCCCGATGCGCGACCCGATGCGCGAGGCCAGTGCCAATTCGCGCCAAGATGGCGGGACATCGACCGCCTCCATCGACCAGAATGAGGACCATGGCTGAGACAGCAACGGAGAGCATCACCATCGAGGCGTCGCCAGAACGCGTCTGGGAGATCGCTGTCGATATCGAGAACTATCCCGAATGGGCGCGTGACATCAAGAATGTGACGGTGCACGCGACCGATGACCGGGGCCGTCCGTCCGAAGTCGAGTTCCGGGCGTCAGCACTCGGTCGCAGCACCCACTACACGCTCGCGTACGACTACACCAACGCTCCCGCCGAGCTTGGTTGGCGGATGCTGCGCGGCGACATCCAACGCTCGATTGACGGCGTCTTCAAGTTTGCGCCGTCAGGTGCAGGCACCGAAGTGCAGTACGACCTCGCCATCGACTTGGTGGTGCCGCTGCCAGGGTTTGTGAAGCGTCGCGCTGAAGTGCGCATCCTCAACACCGTGCGCGAGCTCAAGGTCCGAGCCGAAGGATGACCGGGGCCGGTGTACTGCCGGCTCGTCGCGTCGGCATTGACGTCGGAGGCACGAAGGCGCTTGGCGTTGCGCTCGACGCGACCGGTGCGGTCGTCGCCGAAGACCGCCGCCCGACGCCGCGCGGGGTCAACAGCCTCGGTCCACTGATCGACGTACTGGCCGAACTCGCTGAGTCGCTCGGCCTCGAGGGCAGTCTTGGTGTCGGCGTGCCGGGTCTCGTGACGCACGAAGGAGTGTTGCGTGCTGCTCCAAACCTCGATGGCGTTGCTGACTTCGACGTACGCGGACTGTTGGTTGACCGGCTTGGCGGCCAGATCGTCGTCGACAATGACGCGACCTGCGCAACGGTTGCCGAATGGCAGCTTGGCGCTGGCGCAGGCGTCGACAATCTGATGCTCGTCACGCTTGGCACCGGCATCGGCGGCGGCGTGGTGAGTAACGGTGCGCTGCAGCGCGGGCTCAACGGATTTGCAGGCGAATTTGGGCACATGGTCGTGCACCCTGATGGGCCACGCTGTCCGTGCGGTCGACGAGGCTGCTGGGAACGCTATGCGTCCGGCTCAGGTCTGGCGATGCTCGCGCGGGAGGCGGCAACGGGTCGACGCCTGAAGAACGTGGTGCGTCTCGCTGGCGGCGATGCGCAAGCAGTTCGTGGCGAGCATGTGCAGGCTGCGGCGCGCGAGGGCGATCCTGAAGCGCTCGCTGTCATCGACGACTTCGGGCGCTGGGTCGCACTGGGGTTGTCAAATCTCACAAATGCGTTCGACCCGGAGATGTTCGTGTTGGGTGGGGGGCTGGCGTCGGGAGCGGACCTGTACCTCGATCCGATTGTTCGTTGGTACGGCGAGTTGCTGTATCAGCCTGATCTGCGCCCGATGCCGCGTGTCGAGTTCGCCGAGTGGGGCCCGCTTGCGGGCGCCGTCGGAGCCGCCCTGCTCCCCGGTATCTCCAGCGCCCCCTGCTGAAACGTGGGGGAAAATGTTCGCTGTGCGAACATCACGCCCCATATTTCGGGATCGTGGGGTGTGACGGATGGAATGGGCACGTCCTGTCGGGGAGTCGAGTCGCTAGTTTTCGGGGATGGACTTTCGACGAATCGAAAACCTGCCCCCGTACGTTTTCTCGATCATCAATGGATTGAAGATCGAGGCACGTCGCGCAGGTCATGACGTCGTCGATCTCGGATTCGGCAACCCCGACATTCCCTCGCCCGACGTGGCGGTTGCGAAACTTGCCGAGGCTGCCCAGAATCCGAAGAACCACCGGTATTCGCTGAGCCGCGGGCTTCCGAAGCTCCGCGAGGCCATTGCTGGCTACTACAAGGACAAGTGGGACGTCGATCTCGACCCCGAGCTCGAGATCACCAACACGATTGGCTCCAAGGAGGGCTTCACCCACCTGATGTGGGTGCTGCTTGATCGGGGCGATGCGGCCATCGTGCCGAGCCCGAGCTATCCGATCCACATGTACGGCCCGCTCTTTGCCGGCGCCGACCTGCGGCAGGTTCCGATGAAGTTCCTTGCGAACCCAAGCCAGCGCGAGAACTTCGCGGACGACTTCATGGACAGCCTCAACACCGCGTGGGATGTCGGCTGGCCCAAGCCGCGCGTCCTCGTGATCTCATTCCCGCACAACCCGACAGGCGCCACGGTTGATCTGGCGTTCATGCAGCGCGTTGTCGACTTCTGCCGCGAGAAAGAGATGATCGTCGTCCACGATCATGCCTACGCCGACATCGGCTTCGACGGTCACGAGCCGCCAAGCATTCTGCAGGCCGAGGGTGCCAAGGAATGTGCCGTCGAGCTGTATTCGATGACGAAGAGTTTCTCGATGTCGGGTTGGCGCTGCGCCTTCCTGCTCGGCAACGCCGAGGTCGTGCAAGCGCTGGTCAAGATCAAGAGCTATCTGGACTACGGCATGTTCCAGCCGGTGCAGATTGCTGCAACGGTGACCATCAACGAGGCGGCTGACTTCCCGGACCAGGTGCGTGGCGTCTACGAGTCGCGCTGTGACACGCTCATCGACGGCCTCAGCCGCATTGGGTGGGACGTGCCCAAGCCGGGTGGAACGATGTTTGTCTGGGCCCCGATCCCCGAGGCGTATGCCGAGATGGGCTCGGTCGAGTTCTGTTCGCATGTGGTCCGTGAGGCTGACGTCGCTCTCTCGCCAGGCGTGGGGTTCGGCCCAGGCGGCGAAGGTTTCGCTCGGTTCGCACTCATCGAGAACGAGCTGCGCATCAATCAGGCCATTCGGAACCTGAAGCGCGGCTTGCCCAAGCTCGGCTGAGCTGCGCGAAACCCGCCGGTAACACTCGGTCGCTACATTCCTCGCCATGATCACTGTCGTTGTCCGCGTCTGGATGCCGGATCGTCCAGGCGCGCTTGGCCAGGTCGCGAGCAGGATCGGTGCGGTGCGCGGCGACGTGCTGGGGATCGAGATTCTCGAACAGGGAGCGGGACGAGCGATCGACGAACTCACGGTGGCACTGCCGGGGGAGGAGCTGATCAGCCTGTTGTCCGCTGAGATCGATGACGTTGACGGTGTGTCGGTCGAGAACATCCGCCAGGTCGATATCGATCGCATCGATACGAACCTCGCTGCGTTGGCGGTGGGCGCCGCGATGGCTGAGTGCGACCCCGACGATCGCCTCGAGGTGCTGTGCTCAGGTCTGCAACGGGTGGTTGAAGCCGACTGGGTGGTGGCGATGCGCGGTGGCGACACCGTGGCTGAGTACGGAGAGGCGCCAGAACTGGCCTGGCTGCAGGCCTTTCTTGCCGGGAGTGAACACCTCGACGGCATCGACGATGCGGCGCCGAGCGACATGGTTTGGGCCCATCTGGTCGCGTCAGGCATGTACGTCGCTGCAGGACGTGCCGAGCGCCCGATTCACGAGCGTGAACGAGTGCGGGTCAGCCTGCTCGGTCGTCTCGCCGACGCTCTGCTGTAGGGCGCAGAGTCAGTGGGCCCAGCCGCGTGAGCGTTCGACGGCACGCAGCCACTGGGCGTGCTGTGCATTGGCCCCAGTGCGGTCCTCGATGGGGGAGAAGGATGCATCGAGCGACCACTGTGCCAGTACTTCTTCGGGGCTCGCCCAGACGCCCTCAGCGAGGCCAGCAAGAAACGCGGCACCAAGGGCCGTTGTCTCCTGGTCGACTGGTCGAAGTACGTCGACACCGAGCTGGTCTGCTTGGATCTGGCAGAGGAAGTCCATGATCGAAGCTCCCCCGTCGACGCGGAGTTCCTTCAGGGCGGTGCCGCTGGCGGCCACCATGGCATCGACGACGTCGCGGGTCTGATACGCCATCGACTCGACGGTGGCGCGGGTGATTTCTGCCCGGCCGGTGCCTCGGGTGATGCCGACAATGGTGCCGCGCGCATATGGATCCCACCACGGCGATCCGAGGCCGGCGAGGGCTGGAACGAAATACACGCCGCCGGTGTCGTCGACCGACTCGGCCAAGGGACCCGTCTCTGCAGCGTCGTCGATGATGTTGAGACCGTCGCGCAGCCACTGAATCGCTGCGCCGGTGACGAAGATGGCGCCTTCGAGCGCATAGTGAGTGGTGCCGTCAGCGAGCGTCCAGGCAACGGTCGTGAGCATGCCTTCAGTCGGCGGCGGGCAGGTTTCGCCGACATTGAGCAGCACGAATGAGCCGGTTCCGTAGGTGTTCTTCGCCATGCCGGGCTCGACACAGGCCTGGCCGAACAGCGCCGCCTGTTGATCACCGGCAACCCCGCTGACTGGAATGTCGGCGGAGACGCCACAGTGCTCGGAAGTGACGCCGATACGACCGCTGGACGGAACAATGTCGGGGAGCGCTGACATCGGAACATTGAGCAGCGCACAGAGGTCGGGGTCCCAGGTGCGGGTCCTGATATCGCAGAGCATCGTGCGGCTGGCGTTGGTCACGTCGGTCGCAAACACCTCCCCTCCAGTGAGGTTCCAGATCAGCCACGCGTCGATCGTGCCGAGAGCGAGGTCGTCGTCGACGGGGATGTCGCGCTCGCGCAGGAGCCACTCGAATTTGGTTCCTGAGAAGTATGGGTCGAGCACGAGTCCGGTTCGCTCGCGTACGAGGTCGAGGTGACCCGCTGCAGCGAGTTCGTCACATCGGTTTGCTGTGCGTCGGTCTTGCCACACGATGGCCGTGCCGTACGGCTCGCCAGTCGAACGGTTCCACGCCACGACGGTCTCACGTTGGTTGGTGATGCCGATTGCGGCGACAGACTCGCGACCGACCTGCTCGATCACTGCATTCAGGGTCGCGACTGCAGCGTCCCAAATTTCGTTGACGTCGTGTTCGACCCAGCCGGGTTGGGGATAGTGCTGAGTGAACTCGCGGTACGACGCGACCGTGGGGGTGTCGTCAGTGAAGACGGCGCGGCTGCGCACGCCTGTGGTTCCGGCGTCGAGGGCGATCACACATTTGGTCACGCGAGCAGAATAGTCAGCGCCGCCGGTTCTTCTTTGCCGGAGGGCGGTTGCCACCGCCAGCGGTTCGGCTGGTCGGTGCGACCGACCGCCGTGTGGCGTTCGCATCGCCATCACGATCATCGTCGCTTGATGCGGATGACGCTTGTGGCGTCCGCATCTCTTTGAGCGTCTTGCGTTGGTAACCGAACTTTGCAAGTAGCCAGCCGAAGCCGAGATACAGGGGCCCGCTGACCAAGACGCCCGCAACGGCGCCGATGGTGTTGCCGTCGTTGAAGATGAGCAGAAATACCGCTGTCATGATGACCGCGTAGATCAGCCACTCACGCATGAGCCGCTGCCACGGAACCGGTCGGGTCTTGTCCCACGCCATGTCCCCAGTCCTATCAGCCGATTGTTCGATTGAGCACATGCACCGGACGTTTCCGAACACGGGGTGCCGCCTCGCATCAGGTCGCCTACGATCACCCGGGTGCGCGTCGGAGTGTTAACCGGAGGAGGCGACTGCCCCGGATTGAACGCGGTCATCCGCGCCATCGTGCGCAAGGGCGAGCGTCACTATGGTGACGAGTTGGTTGGTTTCCTCGACGCGTGGGACGGCGTGCTCGATCGACGAACGGTCCCGCTGTCGGTCGAATTCATGCGCGGCATGCTCCCGCGCGGCGGAACGGTGCTTGGTACCCGGCGCGGGAGCCCGTTCGACACCGAGGACGGCGTGGAACGCGTCAAGCAGACCATGAGCGACCTTGGCCTCGATGGGCTCATCGTGATCGGCGGCAACGGCAGCCTGTCGGTTGCCTGTCGTCTGCACAGCGAGCACAACATCCCAATCGTTGGCGTGCCGAAGACGATCGACAACGACATCGTCGGCACGGACGTGACATTCGGCTTCAACACGGCCGTGCAGATTGCCACCGACGCAATCGACCGTCTCCACACAACAGCTGAGAGTCACGATCGAGTCATGGTGGTCGAAGTGATGGGCCGTCACACAGGCTGGATCGCCACGTCCGCGGGAATCGCTGGCGGGGCGACCGCCGTGCTGATTCCTGAGATTCCTTTCGACATCGACGAACTGTGCGCACGTCTGAGTCGCCGTCATGATCGAGGTCGGTTTGCATCCATCGTTGTGGTCGCCGAAGGCTCTGAGCCGATCCCCGGCACCCTCGAAATGGAGGACAAGGTGCTCGATCGATTCGGGCATGTCGTGCTCGGTGGTGTTGCCACCCGCATCGCCATCGCCATCGGGAAACGCACCGGCTTTGAAGCGCGAGTCGTGCAACTCGGTCATGTGCAACGCGGCGGAACCCCGACGGCGTTTGACCGCGTCCTGTCCACTCGATTCGGCGTCGCAGCGATCGACGCCGTTCATGACGAGGCCTGGGGCAAGATGGCGGTGCTCCGCGGCGAAAAGATCCTGCAAGAGGATCTCACGGTTGCAGTCGGCAAGACCCGCACGGTCGACATGGACCTGTACGAAGGCGTTGCCAAACACTTCTTCGCCTGACCGGGGCGCCGGGCTCAACTGTTGGCGGTCGGAATGGCTGGATACGCTGGTTGTGATGATTCGACGAAGCCGGGGTAGTCGTAGATAGTGAGCGGGCGATCGGTGTTCTGGCCGTTGCCGATTGGCCAGACTTGATTCTCGTTATCAATCTGCAATCGCAGGCTTTCCACCCCGTCGATCTCGTTCGACGTGGCGACAAGCTGCGCGACGGCGATCCGCAAGGCGTCCGAAGTGAGCTCCCCGAACACGTCGTTCACGCTGACGGTCAGGATCCGGCCGCGCAGCCGTGCGCTGTTGAGTTCCAGGCCGTCGGGAAGGTTGCTCGACAGGCCGGCCTCGCGCTCGGCGCTGTTGGGGCCATCGATGAGCGAGTTCAGGATGCCTTCTGCATCGCTCGGGACGTCGCGCCGCACCGATCTCAGACGCGCTTCTTGATCGACGGCTGCTGGCGCAAGCAAAAACACCCGGTTCGAACCGGTCGCTTCGTCTCCGGTCGGTTGCTCCCCGAGCTGGCCACGTTCGTTCTCGGGCACAGGACGGGCGGTCTCGTCGACCTCGATGGAGCATCCGGCGAGGCTGAGCGCCACACAGGTGACGCTGGTGAGAATGCGGCGCATCAGTCGTCCAGTTCCGAGGCCATGAGTTCGATGACGAAACGTGCGCCAGGTTGTCCGTCGAGACGATCCTCGACCCAGACGCGCCCGCCGTGCATCTTCACGTGTTCATCGACAAGCGAGAGCCCCAGGCCGGCTCCTTCACTGCCGGTGCGGCGCCCGGCGCCACCGCCGCGCGCGAAGCGTTCGAAGACGAGCTGGCGTTCTTCGGGCGGCACACCCGTGCCGTTGTCGACCACGGCGATCTGAATGTGGGCCATGGGCTCGTCATCAGGCTCGACGACGTTGATGAGGATTTCTGGTTCCCCGCCACCGTATGCGAGCGAATTGTCGATGAGGTTGGCAACGACGCGAGCCAGTCGGCGCTTATCGCCTCGGATGATTGCCAGTTCGGAACGGTCCGACACGTGGAGCGGGAGCTGTGGTGCAGCACTGACTGCGACCGCCTGTCGCACGAACTCTGCAGCAAGCAATTCCTCCATGTGAAGCCGAATGGCACCAGCGTCGAAGCGGGAAATTTCGAGCAGGTCTTCGACCAGGCCCTGGAATCTGACAACGTCGCTCGACAGGAGGTCCAGCGCCGACTGGGCGCGCTCGGGCAGATCATCGCGCCGTGCGTCCATGACTTCGACCGATGCCGACAGCGTCATCAGTGGCGACCGCAGCTCATGGCTGACGTCGGATGCGAAGCGGGCGTCTCGTTCGACTCGCTGCTGTAGCGCCTCCGCCATGTCGTTGAAGGAGTCGGTGAGGACACCCAGGTCGGGATCCGCAGTGGTCTCGAGGCGCGTGTCGAGTCTCCCACCGGCGATCGCCGATGCGGCCTGTGCTGCGGTTGAGAGAGGCCGCACAGCGCGACGTGACGAGAAGATGCCGAGGAGGACGCCGAGTCCTGTCGAAATGAGCGACGCAAGCAGGAGGTTGAATCGGACGCTGTCGAGTGTCTCGACCTGATCGCCGAGGCTGGTGAACTGGAAGTAGCCGCCCAGGTTGGGAACTTCCCAGCCAACGAGCACGTTGAGTTCGTCGCCGACCCGAACGATCTGTTTCGACGGTTCTCCACGAACGAGCACGTCATCGATCATGTCGGGTGGGAGAACTGAGTCGACATACGGTGGCACGCCGCCGCTCCATTGGCCCTGGTACCGAATCAGGAATCGCTGGACACCGATATTGGTCAGTGAGTCCTCGGCGTTCTGTGCTGTTGGCGGGTTCGAACTGAGGTTCTGCGTCACGCTCTGTGCGTTGCGGAGCGATGTGCGGACCGCGGCGGTCTCGGCCTGGCGCACGAGGTTGTTCTGTGTGAGCCCGTACGTCGTGATCGCGAGAAAGACGGACAGCGCAATTGAGCCGAGCGTGATGGTGAGCAAGATTCGGCGCCGGAGCCCGAGCGCGTTCGGGCGGGACTTGCGGAGCAGGCGACGGAACCAGCCGCCTTCGCTCACGTTTGGAGCCGGTAGCCGAGCCCGCGGACCGTGACGACGTGACGCGGGTTGGCGGCGTCGGACTCGACCTTGGTGCGCAGCCGACGGATGTGTACGTCAACGAGGCGGCCGTCACCGAAGTAGTCGTAGCCCCACACTTTGTCGAGCAGAGCTTCGCGGCTGAGCACTTTGCCGGGGCTCTCGGCAAGCTCGCAGAGCAACCTGAACTCGGTCTTGGTGAGGTGGACCTCAGTGCCTTCGCGCAAGACCTTGCCTTCGTCGGGAATCAATTCGAGATCACCGAAGACGAGGCGAGCATGGCCCTGTGCGCTGGGCCGAATGCGACGGAGCAATGCTCGGATGCGAGCCGAGAGCTCTTTGGGCGCAAATGGCTTGGTGAGGTAGTCGTCGGCTCCAGCTTCAAGACCAGCGACGATGTCGTGGGTGTCATTGCGAGCAGTGACCATGACGACAGGGACGTCGCTGGTACGGCGCAGGGTGCGACACAGTTCGAAGCCATCGATGCCCGGGAGCATGATGTCGATCAGAACAACGTCAGGTGTCGAACGATTGAACTTCTCGATCGCCTCTTCGCCGCTCTCGGCTTCGTCGACGATCCACCCCTCGTCCTCGAGCGCGAGTTTGACCGCTGATCGGATGCGTTCGTCGTCTTCAACTGCGAGGATGCGTGTTCCCACAGCACCATGATGGCCCAAGTCGCACCTGCTTGACGACCATGGTCGGCAGTGCCGGCCAAAAAATCTTTCGAATCGTGGCGCGACGGGCTAGCTCGACGCAACTTTGATGGCCGCGAGCAGCGCGGCATGGATGCCCGGTGCTGCTGCCACTGCGCCCAGCTCGTCAGGAACGCCGCCGTCGAACCCGGACACTTCGGCGCCGGCTTCGTTCGCAATGAGGAGGCCTGCAGCCATGTCCCACGAGTTCAAGTGTTCTTCGAAGTAGGCGTCGAGCCGACCGCACGCGACGAACGCCAAGTCGATTGCTGCTGATCCGTACCGGCGGATGTCGCGCACCTGCGGCAGAAGTGAGCCGATGCGATTCGCTTGCAGGACGCGCCGATCATCGAGATAGCTGAAGCCGGTCCCGATCAAGCTCATCGAGATTGCGTCGGCTTTGCTGACCGAGATCGGGAGGTTGTTGAGCGTGGCACCGCCGCCCGCGTGCGCGGAAAACATTTCG
The DNA here is from genome assembly GCF_963980585.1 of uncultured Ilumatobacter sp. Taxonomy (NCBI): domain Bacteria; kingdom Bacillati; phylum Actinomycetota; class Acidimicrobiia; order Acidimicrobiales; family Ilumatobacteraceae; genus Ilumatobacter; species uncultured Ilumatobacter sp. The sequence continues at coordinate 29,160 of NZ_CAXCAM010000017.1, read as the reverse complement.
TCGGTCACCGGCACGTACACGGCGCCAGCGATTGCGTCCGTTATTGGCCGGCCACTGCGGACAGCTGCGACGGAGGTGCACCAGGCGGGGAGGTCGTACAGGAAGTTGGCGGTGCCGTCGATTGGGTCGATGTGCCATTCGATGCCACTGGTGCCGATGTCGGCGGCGCCCTCTTCGCCCACAATGGCGTCGTTGGGTCGGAGCCGCCTGAGTTCATTGACGATGTAGGCCTCCGCAGCGCGATCAAACTCGGTGACTGGGTCGGTGAGGCTGGACTTGGTGTCGTGTGCCGGTGGCTGGCCGATCGGCAGTTCCCGCCGGCCGGCGAGCGCCGCTGTTCCGGCAGTCCGTGCCAGGCCTTCGGCCAACGTACGGAGTTTCGTTGGATCAGCCGATTGATCAGCGCGGGGCATGGCCAGCGTCGCTTCGATCCTCAACCTCGCGCCACTCACCCAGTGCACGCATCACCAGCACGGCAACGATGGCCATGCCCCCGGCGGCAACGATGGCGCCGACGACAATGCCCAAGCCAAGCGGCAGCCCACAGTCGCCCTCGCACTGCAGCGAGATGAGTGAATAGCCGATCAATGCGCCGGCGAGACCGCTGAGGCAGATGGCGACAAACGCTCCGACTCGGACGCCGACGGACGGCAGTGCTGACAACGGGCGAGCGGTCTCTTCCATTGTGGCCAAGGGTATCGGTGATGCACCTCAGCGTCTCGGCCAGCCGCTACCGCCGCGTCGGACGTCTTTTGTTCAGTGGTTGTCGGAGCGTACGAACACGTTCCACTGATCGTTGTGGCCCGAGGCGCCGATGATCGCTCCAAGCAGAATGCCGCCTGGGAGCGATCCCCAGTAGGACGGACCCGTGTCCATCACATTGCCCAGAAAGAGCATCAGGAGCCACGTTGCGGGGAACGTGACGATGAGGGCCACGATCAGCATGGCTGCGACGGATAGGACAAAGCTCAACAGGTTTCTAATCATACGAAGAGAATAGGCACCATGTTCGACACGGAGCGGGATGGTGACTCGTTGCGCGTGCCTGATGGTTGCAGTGTGGCGGTTGAGGTAAGACCGTGCTCCATCTGTCCTGCCGACATGGACAGGTTCTCATCTCGATATTTTCTGCTGGCTTGGCCACTCGCTCGACGCTTCCCAAGTTGGCATTTCTCGGGTCGCACGCCCTCGATAACTGTGGGGTCGCCCAGATTCTCAGTCGACGGCTCACCTTGCGGGCGCTCTTCATCGCGGGCCAGAACGCTTGGCTTGGGAGGACAGAACCGGCGAAGTGTGCGCGGTCGCCCGTCCAACTGGTCGCTCGAAATGCGACGGCTGATGGTGTCCGACCGGGTCGCCCTGGCGCGCCGGTTGCATCAGTCGGCGGTGCCGGTGCAGACGATGAGCTCGGCGGGGGAAACGAACCCGTCGGGACCTTCGTACTCGGCGAGCGCCTCAGCGACGGCGCCCCAGGTGTCAGCCTGCTCGCTGTCGGACATGTCCTGCATGAGCATGTGCAGCGCTCCGAACGCATCTTTCAGGAAGCGGAGGTGTTCGTCCACCGATTCGAGCTGGACGGCCGCCGGGACCGTCCACGCAGCAACATTCGAGAGCCCGGCCGCCTCATAAAGCCCTGCGAGCCGTGCAGGATCTCCAAGGGCGAATGGGCCCGGTACCCCCGGTGCCGGCGGCGCGATTCCGGCGCGTGCGCCGATGACTTGTGCCGGAACCGAAAAGAACGGATTCGCGGCGGGCCCGGAGATGACGATCGCTCCGACGCGACCGCCCGGTACAAGAGCGCTTTTCTGAGCGCGTAACGACGACGCCGGATCGGGGAAGAACATCAAACCAAGGCTCGACACCACCGCGTCGAAGCGTTGGCCGTGGAACTCGAACACTTCCCCGTCCATCTCACGCACCTCGACCTGCGATAAGCCGGAGCGGTCGGCGTTCGCACTGGCGAGCGCCACCATGCCGGGCGACAGGTCGGTCGCGACGACGCGCCCATCAGCTCCGACCCGCTCCGCGAGCAGTTGCGTGAATGCACCGCTGCCGCAGGCGAGCTCGAGCACTGAATTTCCCTGGTCGACGCCCATCGTCTCCAGCATCTCTTCGGCCGCTGGTCGGATCATTGACTGGATTGTCGCCCCCCAGGCGTCATAGCCCACTCCGGAGGCATCCCACTGGTCGCGTGTTGTGCGCTTGTACGCAGACGGATCGAACGGGGAGTCGGCCATATCGCGACCGTAGTCGGCCTGATTCGTGCCCGGGTTTGGCGTCCAAACCCACAGGGGTGACCCGCTGGTCGAACGATTCTCCGACTCGCCCGAGAGTGAGAGCCGCTGAGGGTACTTCCGCTCGGTCGGCCAGTCGCCCCGACCCGCGCGATCGTCCCGGCTCAGAACGCGCCGTCTCGCGCTCGGCTTCCCGCGAAGTGTGCTGTGAGTATTAGGCCAACAGTCCCGCGGTCACCGCCCGTGCGACGCGCTCATCGACTGCTTGGTCCCGGCTAGTCATGGCCACACTCGAACTACAACTCAGCCACCCACCCGATAACCGGCGAAGTGTGCGGCTCGACCCGGGCAACAGGCCGCACATAACGCGACCACCGACCGTGTTCGGCTGACGAGCAGCCGCCGTGATTATCGGGCGCTCGATATGCCGAGCAGACTCGGTGAGAGTGCAAGATCCGGTAAACACCGCAGCCAGGTCACGTGAAAGGGTGTCTGCATGAAGATCAGTTGCGCGTTTCCGCCGGTCCCGCAGACCCCCGACCACATTGTGCTCGCCGAAGAACTTGGCTTCGAGACCGCATGTGTTTACGACACGCCAGCGCTGCAACTCGACTGTTGGATGACGCTCGCGCTCGCCGCAGTTCGCACCGAGCGAATCCGCTTGGGACCCGGCGTGATGATTCCATCGCTTCGTCACCCCATGGCGGCGGCGGCTATCGCCACCCTTGTCGGGCTGGTGGGTCCAGATCGCGTCATCGTGGGAGCTGGCACCGGCTTCACGGGTCGTCGGGCAATGGGACAAAAGCCACTGAGTTGGAAACACTTCCCAGGCATGGTCGACGATATTCGTGCGCTCTTGCGGGGCGAAGACATTGAGGTGGACGGACAATCGGTGCGCATGTTGCACTGGCCTGGGCAAGCAGTGGAACGTCCGATCGAGGTTCCCTGGATCATGGGGGTCAACGGCCCCCGAGGGCTGCGGGCTGCCGCCGATGCTGGTTGCTGCCGCGCCTGATCTCATCTTTGAGTTCCTCGTCCCAGAACTGGAGCAGCGTGGAACTGGCCGGTAGTGGGAACCACTCCTCGCGAAGGCAAGGCTGAGCGACACAGACAAACTTGGTAGAAGTGTTGGTCACATTGCGGACAACCTCGCTGTAGTTCTCCTGGTGTAAGAGGACCTCAAAGAGGATCGACGCGTCGACGGGTTCGAGCCCGACATATGCCGCGGGATAACGGAAATTGGCATTCACTGCCTCGAATCGGGCGTCGGGAAGGTGCATTGCTGCATCGTCGGCACGCGCCTGATACGCCGACATGTCTCCGTGATCGACCATGCTCACAAAACTCGCTCCGAGCGCTTTGGCGGGCTCCAGCAAGTATCGACCCTCAACGATGTAGCACCCGCCGAAGTCGCGCAGCGACGACACGTCAGGCAGATTTGCCACGAGATCCTGCTTGAGTTGCATGACGCTGCCATAGTCGACGACCGGTCGCTGGCCCCTTCAGTCCTGTTCGTTCACCTCCTTGCCGTCGGCGGCGTTCTGGCGTCGCTCGTAGTCGATTCGGGAATCGGCCGGCGGGAACGCGGTCTGATTGTGACTGGACTGACCCCGCCCGATAGCCGGCGAAGTATGGCGCCGCGGGCGCCCTCGGGACGCTGCAGAGATCCCGCCCATTGCTGGCAGCCGCGTGTCTCCGAAGCAACGGTGAGGCAGGGGGCAACGTTGCCGGGCGCGGTACTAGGTTGATTGCGTGAGGTCAGGCGGGGAGCGATCTATTTTGCACGCCGACATGGATGCCTTCTTCGTCTCAGTTGAATTGCTTCGCCATCCCGAACTGGCGGGCAAGCCCGTGGTCGTGGGCGGTACCGGGAACCGTGGTGTCGTTGCTGCAGCGTCGTATGAGGCTCGGCGCTTTGGTGTGCACTCGGCATTGCCATCCTCGATCGCTCGCCGTCGCTGTCCTCATGCGATCTTCTTGCCCGGCGACCATGAGCTGTACCGGAAGGTCAGCGCCCAGGTACGCGAGATCTTCGATCGGTACACGCCACTCGTCGAGCCGCTGTCACTCGATGAGGCCTTTCTCGACGTGACCGGATCGCGACGACTATTCGGGAGTGGAGAGGACATTGCTTGGAAGATTCGCGACGACGTGCGCGCCGAGCTCGAGTTGGGTTGTTGCATCGGAGTTGCATCAAACAAGTTTCTGGCGAAGCTGGCGTCGGTCGAGGCAAAACCGAGGGCATTGCCGGACCGCATCGAACCGGGCCGTGGCGTCATGGTCGTGGCCCCCGATGCCGAGCAGGCGTTCCTCGATCCGCTTGCCGTCCAACGACTGTGGGGCGTGGGGCCGGCCACGCTCGAACGCCTTCACCGTCTGGGAATTGCGCACGTGGCGGATCTGCATCGCGTTGACCCCACCGTTGTTGCCGCTGCGCTCGGGCGGAACCAAGCCGACCATCTCATTGCTCTGTCGACCGGTTTCGACGACCGCCCCGTCGAGGTCGACCGCGACGCCAAGTCGATCGGGCACGAGGAGACGTACGCACAAAACTTGCACAGTGTTTCCGAGATGCGAACCAACCTCGTACGTCTCACTGACGCGGTTGCGAGCCGGTTGCGCCAGGCAGGTGTGGGCGCACGAACGCTCCAACTCAAGATCCGGTTCGATGACGGGTTTCACACGATCACCCGATCGACGACGAGCAGGGAAGCGAGCGACAGTGCTGCGGTGATCATGGAGATGTTGGAGCCGATTATGGAGACGATTGACCCGTCGCCAGGCATTCGACTGCTCGGTGTGTCCGGATCAAATCTCGGCCCAGTGTTCCATCAGATGACGCTCGATGAAGCCGCCGAAGATGCACCCGCTCACGGAGCGACCGATGCTGCATTGGATGAGATTCGAGATCGGTTCGGCGCCGACGCGATCGGGCCGGCGAGCGCAGTACGCGGGGGAGAGGTGCGCAACGTGAAACGGGGCGGGCAGCAGTGGGGGCCGGATCAGTGAGCCACTCGGCAGCCGACCCGAAGCGACGTTTGGTCGTCTATGCCGTGTCGGGCCCAGTTCTCTACGAAAAGATGGTCGTCAACAGCGTTCGGTCATTGCGGGCGTTCAACGACTCGATTCCGGTCTGCTGTGTGGTGTTCTCCAGCGATCGGGCCGATGCTGGCGATCTCCTCAGCTCGGCCCCAGGGCTGGAGGTCGTCGCTGCGCCACCGCTTGCAGGCGGCGCCGGCGGAGCATTCTTCGCCAAGTGGCATGCGCTCGAATACGTCCCCGACGTCGACGAGGTGTTGTTTCTCGATGCCGACACCGTGCTCTTTGATGACGTCGAAAGGTTCTTCGAGCAGGATGCCGACTTCGTGGCCCGCGAGGAGACGCGCTGTGGCCGTGGCGGTGACGTCGTTGACTGGGCCGCAATGGACCGGATCGGGCGTGCCTCCGGGTACGACATCTGGCCGGTGTTCAACACCGGCGTGATGCTGTTCCGATCAGGATTCCACCGAGAGGTCGCAGCGATGCTCGACCGGTTCGTGTCGGTGGCCTTGAACTTCGTCACCAAGCCGGCGGAATATCCGTGTTCGAACACGCACATCAGCGAAGAGGTGTGTGCTGCGATCGTTTTGGGAGCCTCGGGCGCCCGGCGGTCCGCGTTCTACGATGCGCGCGAGGTCATGTTCCGGTCCGAGTTTGCGATGGTGCCGATTGGATCGGCACCATCGGCACCATTGCTGCACACCTTCACCGGCTATTACTGGGAGTGCATCGGGCGAATCTGCGCGGAGCGGTTACTCCCCGCTGGCACCCTCGCGCAGCTGATCACGTCCTGATCTTGGCTCCAGCGTCGACCTCGCTGAGTCGGTCGCAACCCCGTCGACGCTCTCGCCGCCCACGCCCATCCCGAATCGGCCGTGGAAGTTGCTTCCCGCAGGCCGGATCACGTCGTGACTCCAGGACGTCTGAGAAGGGGCGTTTCAGAACGGACTTGCAGAGTTTCTTGGAGGCAGGCCATGGGGCACCGATACTGGCGAGCGCCATGCGGCGGCGGGTCTTCCTGCGGTGCCGACCGCCCCGTCGATCGACATGTGACGCGTGGGACTCGCGATGATCTCGGTTCCCGCGTTGAGGATCGACCGCGAACGTGCGATGATGAGAGCGTGCCGCTCTCCGAGAACGAACAGCGCATTCTTCGCCAGATCGAAGAGGAACTTCAGCAGGACCCCACCTTTGCGCAGAAGGGGTATCGAGTACCGCGACGTCGTTCGCTTCTGCTCGTCCTCGGACTGCTGCTTGGCCTTGCGATCACCATCGGCGGCCTGGCCGTCAGCTTCGTCGTCGCCTTCGCTGGTTTTGTGCTCGTTCTGGTCATGGCAGTCATGCTCGAATCCGAGCTGCGCCTGGTCGGACGCGACCGACTCGGGCAGTTGCCGATCTCGGCCTGGCTCAACGCCAGCCGCCGGCCGGTCTCCCGGGACAAAGAAGACTCCTGAACCAGACGCTCGTCTCGGCGCTTACGACAGCTGGGTGAAGTACCGTCGAACACGCGCCAGCGGCGAGAGCGAATCCTTGACCGCTCGCTCGATCTGGCGTTTCCATTGGCGGCACTCGTCGATCTGATGCGACGAACCGTTCGGTGCGTACGACACTTCGGTGATGACCGCGGCCAGCGAGCCGAAAGGCCGCGCGATGACGGGGAATGTGCTGGCTGCGACCCCAGCGTATTCAATCGGAGTCAGCGATGCTGCGGGGCGGACCCCGATCTCGCGGAGGTCGTCCACGGATTGACGCCATAGCAGCGAGATGGCAGCTGCGGTGTCGGCAGGCACACGATGGCGGCGCCACCGTCGTACGAGTTCGGGGGCGGCGAGTGCCAGACCGACCAACAGCAGCGCGATGAAGCGGCCGGTCGGGAACGAGTTGTTCTTCTCATTGGCGGTCCCGCCCGCACCTCCAGCGAAATCATCGAACTGATCAATGGTGCTGGGGTCGATAGGGAGGCCATCGGGTGTCGTTGCGGCTGGTCCGGCGACGGTGGTCGGCGGTGAGACCTCGACGTCGGGTGCTGCGCCTGCGGGTGACTCGTCGGGGAGTGAATCGGGGTCGATTCCCGTCGCGTCCTGTTCAGGCGCGACGTTGGTGTAGTTCTCGGCACCCGGGGCGCCTCGGCCCGGAGTGGGTTCAAAGGGAACCCAGCCGAGTTCGTCGAACCAGACCTCTGGCCAGGCGTGGGCGTTCTTGCCCAGTACCGAGTATCGCTCACCATTGAAGTTTCCCGGCGTGAACCCGACCGCCACTCGGGCGGGTATGCCAATCGTCCGCATCATCGCCGCGTAGGTCCCGGCGAACTGCTCGCAGTACCCGACACGGTCGCGGAGGAAACCCTCGATGGCGCTATTGCTGTGGCCGGCCTGCACCTCGAGGCTGTAGTCAAACTCACTGCGGAACCAATCCTGCAGCGTGATTGCGGCTTCGTATGGAGTCAACGAATCAGCGGTGACGCTGCGGGCCAGTTCGCCGACCGACGAAGGGAAGTCGTCGGGAAGTTCGAGGTAGATCGGGTCCCCAGCGTCGGTGCTTGTGGCAGTTTGGAGGGTCGCGAGATCGAAGCGCGGTGAGGCCGAGACGATATCGAATGTGTTGCCGGCGACAAGGTCGCCGTCGGTCTTCAGGAGCGTGGATGAGTCAGCATTCCAACGGAGTCCGTCCTGCGGGGAGGCAGCGACAGGGTCGGGAGCGGTGGGTACGAACTTCTCGCCCAACGCCGCGATCGTGAATTCTTGACGGAGTTCGTTCGCGCCTGCCCGGGCAGTGGAGAGTTCACCGTCGGCGCTGGTGAGAGAGCGTTCGGGGAGGCCCCACTCAGTGCCGTTGAAACGGGCGAGCGCAGAGAGTCGCCAGTACGACGCGAAGTCGGCGCGGACGGAGAACAACTCGGCGTTCGACCGATTCGTGAGCCGCGAGCGAATATCGACCAACGGGCTGATGACATTTGTGACGCTGCCGCCGTTCCCGCCACGCGTCTCGTAAATGGGGTCAGCGTCAGCGCCAGGCAGGCGTGGCCCGATGAAAGAGGCGGCCACGGCCACGACCGCCGCCATGCCGAGCGCAACGGGGACGATGCGACGAATCGGCGAACGTCGTGAGCCGATGACCGTAGTGCGCTGCGGAGCGTGGTGGGCGCGCAGGGCAACCGTGGCCACCACGCCGGCGAACACGAGCGCTGTGGCCAGCGCGACCCTGCTGCGATCGGCCCCGAGCGCAGCGATGAAGACGAACAGCACGCCACCAGGCATGAGGGCTTCGGCACGAGCGAATGCTCGGAACGCGAATGCGTCGGAGAGTATGACGGTCAGAGCGATCCCGATTGCGGCGAGTACGTCCCAGCCGCCTCCGTAGATCACCGGTGCCACCGCAGTTCGGAACTGCTGGCGAACGAGTTCAATCTCTTGGCGGAAGAGTTCGACAGTGTCGCCCGTTGGGACCAGGAGCGACATGGAATCGCGGTAGTGGACGATGGCGATGATCCAGCCCATCAGCGCAATCATCAACGGAACCGCTACGAGGCCAGGGAGACGCAACCGGCGGGTGACGAAACCGAACGCGTGGCCGATGACAGCGAGCACGACGAAGTTGTCGAAGAACTGCCAGCCAGCAAAGACGCGTGCGTAGCCGGCTGCGACCGCGATTGAAAACCCGGTCAGCGCGACGGTGGCGAGCAACTCGGTGACGAGCCTTGCATCAATCGAGGGTGGAAGTGGGGGCGTCTGCGGGCGACCCGGTTGCGGCGATGTGGCCACGGCAGGGGGACGTTCGTCGGTCATTGTCATGCGCCGACCCCGTTGATCGCGCTCCAAGTGTCGAGGAACTCGACTTCACTGCGCGCCGAGACCCCAATGGCCGACCGTGAGCGCACGTCGGTCGTGACCCCGATGGTGGTCAAGGTCGGATCGACGATCGCCTGGATCGCGCGCCACCCAGCGCTCCCGTGGGACCCGGTGACGAGGATGATGAGTCCGAGACCCTCGCCCGGGTCGCGGTCGAGTTGGCCAAGCGGAGACGAGTCGGGCTCGATGCGGGCCAAGACGCTCAGCGTGTTGGCACCAGTTTCTGGTCCCCGGAGATCAATGCCGCCGGAAGTGACAAACCGTGTGGTGAGTCCGGCCTGCTCGGAACTGTGCACAAGGCTTGCTGCGGCAGTGACACCACGTTCGAAGCCATCGGCATCGAGGTACGAAGTCGGGTTGGCGTCGAACACTACGGTGCAGCGCTTGAGCCCCTCGACGGTGTGTTCTTTGACGAACAGATTCTCAGAGCGTGCCGAGGCCTTCCAATCGATCGAGCGTGGCTCATCGCCGTCGACATAGGTGCGGAGCCCATGAAACTCACCCTGTCCAAGCCGGCGTGCCTGCACGACGAGGTGCCGTCCGAGTTGGCCTTGGCCCAGCACTGGCATCTTCAGGAGGTACGTCCGCGGCGCCACCGTGACCGAGTCGGTCCCGGCAGCGACCGCCGTGGTCGTGGCGATCCCCAGCGGGTCACGAATCTCGACATCAAGCGGGCCGAGCTGGACGATGCCTCGGACCGTCGTGGGGAGTTGGTACCCGGCCGACGATCGCGTGCCCGGTGCGAGGGGAGCAACCGACAGTCGGGCGACGTAATCGGTCGCATTGGCTCGACTGACCCGTTCGGCCAACTCAAAGCTGGTCGAACGAATGGCGTCTTGGTACTCGAGTCGCAGGTCGACGCGCCCGGTGTCACCCGCGACGAGCACGGTCGGGTGGACCCAGCGCGTTGCCGAAACGCGTGGGCGGCGGAGCCGGACAAACAGCAATGCGACCATGACGGCGACAAGGAAGCCGGCGCCGATGACGAACAGTTCGACGATGGCGAAGATGCGTCCGATGACGATGGCAATGATCCCAGCGGCCAGGCAGTTCCACCCCTGGCGCGTCAGCACGACTGCCGTGCCCTGCGCTGTTCGCTAAAAGAGGTGTTCACCGCGCGACCGGGACGGCGACGGCCTCGAAGACCTCGCGCACGGCATCCTCTGGGGAGAGGGCAGCCCCACGATCGGTGCGCACCATGATGCGATGAGCCAATGCCGAGATGCCCACCGCCTTGACGTCGTCGGGCGTTGCATAGCTGCGGCCGCGCGCTGCGGCATGAGCGCGAGTGGCCGCTGCAAGCTGCAGCGTGGCCCGAGGGGAGAGTCCCAGTTCGATTCCGGGGTGGTGGCGGCTGGCCTCGGCGAGGTCGACGAGATACGACTTCAGCGCGCCCGCGACGTAGACCGTGCGCACAGCGTCGATCATGCCGTTGATCTCTTCGGCGGACACGACGGGGTCGAGACCGGAGAGGACCTTGGCCGACCCCTGATCATCGAGCATGCGGATCTCGGAGGCGCGGCCCGGGTAACCGATCGAGATCCGAAGAAGGAAGCGGTCGAGTTGACTTTCCGGAAGCCGGTAGGTCCCTTCCTGGTCGACCGGATTTTGCGTGGCGATGACCATGAAGGGCGGCGCAAGCTGGCGGCTCACGCCGTCGACGGTGACCTGGCGTTCTTCCATGGCCTCGAGCAGTGCGGATTGCGTTTTCGGGGAGGCGCGGTTGATTTCGTCGGCGAGCACGATGTTGGCGAAGAGCGGGCCGGCTTGAAAGCGGAAGCTCTCGGAGGACCGCTGATAAACGCTGACGCCGACGAGGTCGGTCGGCAGCAGGTCGGGGGTGAACTGCACGCGCTTCCATACGCAGTCGACCGACGCGGATAACGCTTTGGCCAAGCTGGTCTTGCCGACGCCAGGTACGTCCTCGACGAGGAGGTGGCCCTCGGCCAGCATGCACATGATGGCGAGTTCGACGGCTTCGGTCTTACCGTGAATCGCCTGTTCGATGTTGGCGGTGATGGCGTCGAAGAGAGCGGCGAAACCCCGTGGCGCAATGTCGGCGGCGGTTGCCGAGGCGTTGGCGAACCCGTCCGAGGCCGTAGGCGTTCCGTCTGCTCCAACATCGATCGTCACGAATGAAAGGGTAGATGCAAACGTTGTGCCGGGGAAGTCGGCGCTACGTTCGTTGTCGATGAGTTCACCAGACCACGTGTTGGCGGTTGCCATCGAGCCGTCACGCCTGGCCGCAGGTCTCGTCGATGCCTCTGGCACCGTGCTGCTCCGCGACCGCGTCACGACTCCGTCTCGTGATGTGTGGCGGGCCCTCGAGCAGTTGATTCGGAGAGTCATCGCAGCTGCCCCCGAAGGACTGGGTGCGCCACGTGCCGTCGGCGTGAGCTGCACCGGGCCGATCGACGTCCGCGCCGGAACCGTCTCCCCGCCGCTCGTGCCAGCTTGGACGAGCTTTCCGCTTCGCGAGCACCTCGAACGCCTGACCGGGCGGCCCGTCGAGCTGGACACGGCAGGCGGCGCGGTCACCGAGGCGGAACGCTGGCTCGGCGAGGCGGCCGGGGTGTCGAGCTACCTGAAAGTGCAGATCGATACAACTGTCGAGTCCGGCTGCGTCATCGACGGGGTGCGATTGTCCGGGTCGCTGGGCAATGCCGGCGCGATTGCGCACGTGAACGTCGAGCCCGGCGGCAAGGAGTGTCAATGCGGGGCGCTTGGTTGCCTCGAAGCGTACGTGTCGTCCACTGCGCTTGAAGCCGAACTGAATCGTCCGTTGGGGCGCGCAACGTCGCCGATCGTTGATCGGACTGGCATCATGCTTGGCCGTGCGCTGGCATCGATCTGCGCGACCCTCGACCTGACCACAGTGTTTCTGTCGGGCAACGTCATCGATGTGCTCGGCGACCCCATGCTTGAATCGATGCACCGCGAGTTGGCGGTGCGGTCACGCCTGAAGAATCTGTCAGGGCTCCGGGTTATCGAGCCCCACGAGCGTCTGTCGCCCCTGACCGCAGCGGCGTCGCTCGCTCTCCGCTGATAGCTGAGGGCTGATGTCCGTGGGCTGGGCGTGGTTTCGCCGCTCGGCTACCGCGCGGTAACCCGCAGCCGTTAGTGTCGCGTTCATGGATCCGACGTACACCGCAGATGCAGAGGCCTACCGCGAAAAGGTGCAGGCATTCCTCGCTGAGAAGCTCCCCTCAAACTGGAACGGGATCGGCAGACTTCAAGACGCCGAACTCGAAACATTCGTCACCGAATGGCGCAACACGCTCTACGAAGCTAACTATCTCGCCCCGGGTTGGCCGGTCGAGTTCGGCGGCGCCGGCTTGTCCGCGACCGAGCAGGTCATCTTGGCTGAGGAGTTCGCCAAGGCGGGCGTCCCCACCGGTGGCCCCAACGACGCTTTCAGCATCCAGATGCTCGGCAACACGATTCTTGTGTGGGGCACCGACGAGCAGAAGGCGCACTACCTGCCCCGCCTGCTCAAGGGTGAGGACACCTGGTGTCAGGGCTACTCCGAGCCCGACGCTGGCTCTGACCTTGGCAACGTTGGTCTGAAAGCCGAACTCGACGGTGACGAGTGGGTGCTGAACGGTCAGAAGATCTGGACCTCTGCGGGTCACCTCGCTGACCACATCTTCACCCTTGCCCGCACCGACCCCGACTCGCCGAAGCACAAGGGAATTTCGTTCCTCCTGGTGCCGATGGACCAGCCGGGCATCGAAGTCCGCCCGATCAAGATGATCTCAGGCGACAGCGAGTTCAACGAGGTGTTCTACACCGACGCTCGCGTCCCGAAGGAGAACGTCATCGGCGGTGTCAACAACGGTTGGGCCGTCGCCATGTCGCTGCTCGGCTACGAGCGCGGCGAAGCCGCAGCAACCGGTCCAATCCGCTTCAAGGGTGAGTTCGCCCGCCTCCTGAAGATGGCGCAGGACCGCGGTCTTGCCGACGACCCGGTCATCCGCCAGAAGCTGGCATGGTGCTACTCGAGGGTTCAGATCATGGGCTTCCTCGGTCAACGTGTGCTCACGCAGTTCCTGGCCGGGCATCACCCGGGCCCCGACGCTGCCATTGGCAAACTGCAGTGGAGCGAATACCACAAGGTTGTCACTGAGCTGGCCATGGACATTCTTGGCGCCGACGCGTTGCACTGGGAAGGCCGCAAGCCCCCGTCGTCGTTCGGTTCGGACGATTCGGGCGCGCTGAACGATCCGTCATCCTGGATTGGTACGTTCCTGAACGCTCGTGCCGGAACGATTTACGCTGGATCGTCGCAGATTCAACGCAACATCATCGGCGAGATGATCCTTGGTCTCCCGAAGGAGCCTCGCCCGCCGGCACCCGCGAAATAGCTCTGGTGCGGTGAAGTCTGGCCCAATGAATTGCGAACAGTGATCAGCGCGCTCGGCGGTCTTGTCCGCCGGCCCGGTCTGTGGCCGACAGCGATTCGTCAGGCTCGCCGAACCGCTGCGCCAGGGTGGTGGAAGCGTCGTCCATTCCTGCCGGTTCCGTCCGGGGCCTACCTCGAATTCCGACTCGTGACCCAATACGGCGACGCCGCGCATCGACCTGAGTCTGACGATGTGGTGAAATACCTGCAATGGTGTCGGGAATGGGACCGTACGAGATAACCGCCGTCGCCGGCATGTGGGCTGCTCAGTAGGGTCCGGCCATGCACAGCGCGCTCGTTCTCAATGCCAGCTATGAGCCGCTGTCCGTCGTGTCTGCCCGCCGGGCTACCTGTCTTGTGCTGTCTGAGAAGGCTGAAATGCTCGAAGACGACGGCATCGTGCTGCATTCCGAGAGGCTCGACTTCGCGCAACCCTCTGTGATCAGGTTGCGGTACATGGTGAAGGTGCCTTACGTGCGCCGCAGCGCTGTGTCGCGTCGAGCAATTTTCGCCCGTGACGAACATCGTTGCCAATACTGCGGTGCGCACGCCGACTCGATCGATCACGTCTTTCCGCGTTCGCGCGGCGGTGGCCATCACTGGGAGAACGTCGCGGCGGCATGTAAGCCGTGCAATCTGACGAAGCGAGATCGCACGCCGGAGGAGGCCGGTATGCGGCTCGCTCGACCATGCCGTGCGCCGCGCTCAACGGCATGGGTGGTGGTGTCGGTGAACTCGGTGCCCGACACGTGGCGCCGGTACTTGCCGCTCGCATCGTGACGCAGTTCGAACTCATCGAGTTCGCCGAATCGCCACGAAGGTTTCACGGTCGCGAACTCCCTGACAGCGCCGCGCCACAGGTGTGGTGGAACCGGCTGACCGAGCCAGCGTTGGTGCTTGGTTCAACGCAGCGGGTCGAGCATGTCGTCGACGAAACTGCGTGTGCCGAAGCGAGCATCGAGATCGTTCGTCGACGAAGCGGGGGAGGGGCGGTCCTGTTGATCCCCGATGAGGTTGTGTGGTTCGACGTCATCGTGCCCACCGGTGCCGTCGCCGGACTGGGCGGCGATGTGCACGCGCCGATGTTGTGGCTCGGGGAGCGGTTGGGTCAGTTCCTTGCGCCGGTGATCGATGGCGAGACCACGGTCAAGGGTCCGGGCATGGTTTCGACGCCGTGGTCGACGCTGATCTGTTTCGACGGACTCGGCCCCGGCGAGGTGCTCGTCGACGGTCGCAAACTTGTGGGCATCAGTCAACGCCGCACCAGAGCGGCCTCGCGCCTGCAGTGTTGTTGGTATCGCAGCTACGACCCGGCTCGCCTTGTCGGGTTGCTCGACGCTGTCGGGCGTCCAGCGGTCGAGGAGTTGACCCCGGTTGCCACCCTTGACCCCGATGATGTGCGGTCTGTGCTCAGTGGATTCGCTCGATCATTGTGAAGTGAGTGTCAGGCAGCGGCTGCAGAATACGGAAGCCAACAACCCGCCTCGAAGTCGTAGAGCTTGCAGGATCGTGTTGCTCGCGCGTAGTCGACGATCGAGAAGCGCTCGACCTTGACCGTGTCGGGGTACTCGCTCGCGATCGCGGTGGCCGCCTGGGGAAGCTGATGGAAGGGAATGCGGGCATCGACGTGATGTGGGATATGGACGAAGATGTTGTGGAACCACAGTCGGTTGATCAGGCGCGGCATCCTCAAGATGGTCGTCGACTCCATTTGTCCTGCGAACTGGGACCACTCGCGACGCGACCACCAGCGAATGTCGGGCGATACGTGGTGAACGTAGACGGTCCACCCAATGATGTGGACGAAGATCAGAAATGGCACCACCACCAACTTGATGGGTAGCCAGATGGCTCCAAGGAGCCCGCCCTGTGTCGCTCCGAAGAGCACGGGGACCGTGAGGACGAGCGCCAGCGCCGGCCCCAACACGAACTTGTCCCGTCGGATTGCGCTGCGGTTCTTGCCGGCTGCAGCGAAGCGCCACATCTTTTCCCACCACACCACACGTAGGTAGTACGCGCCTGAGCCGAGGAGTGACCATTCGAATCGGTGGCGAAGCCGCCCGAGTGTGCCCATCTGCGCGAACTGTTCGACGGTAGTGGGGTGCCACACGAAGTCGAATCCTTCCCGCGTGGTATAGCCGTGGTGGATGCGATTGTGGCCGAGGTTCCAAGCTGCTTCGACGTGAGCGCTTGGCGCCATGCAGCTGCGGGCGACGAATCGATTCATCCGTTTCGAGTCGAAGAGTGCGCCATGGGAGGCGTCGTGGCCAAGTACGAAGAGCCCGGCGATGGCGAGGCCCACGGCCAGCCAGAGGAGTGGGATCGCCCACCATTGCGTGGTCAGCACGAGCAGCGTGAGTGGAGCGATGTAGAGGACTGCGCCTTGCGCGAGAGCCAGCCACGCCTTGGTGTTGGACTTCTCGTAGCACGTGGCAGGGATCACCGCCCGGACGTCGTTGAGCGATCGCTTGCGCTGACGCGGCAGGGTCTGGGGCGCGGCGGAGTCCATTGCAGGAACGGTACGCGCCCGACCGACCGGTAGGTAGGGCCAGAATCCTCTGTCGGGAATCCGGTGATCGGGGAGGTGCGGGGGAGTTCATGGGGGTGCTTGGGGAAATAATGGGGGGAGATGGTTGACGGTGGGGCTTAATGGGGGCACAATGGGGCGCGCTGGGGAGATCTCCCTCGTTCACCAGCAGTAACAGGCCCATCCCGGGGGAGATGGCAGGAACGAGACGCAACCGGTGTTTGTCGGGGTGCACGAGCGACAGCTCGATGATCGAGGACGAGTGGCACTGCCGCCGACCTTTCGACATCCCCTCGGCGATCTGTGTTACCTCTTTTCCGGCGAGGACGGTTGCGTCAGCATCCGCAGCGTCGACTCGTTCAAAGACGAAGCAACTGACTTGATCGCTCGTGTCAAGCGCGGTGAAGCGACTCGCGACCGACAGCGTGCGTTCGCTGCTTCGGCGAGTGAAGCATCGATCGACAAGCAGGGTCGAGTCACCCTCTCCCCGGAACTTCGTACATACGCCGGGATCAAGCCGCAGTCGGCCATCGTTGTGCTCGGCGACCTCGACCATGTCGAAATCTGGGAACCCGCGGCATATGCAAGACACCGCGACAACGGAAGTAACGAACTCACGGGTGACGCATCATGAGCGCCCCGGCACCCTCGAACGATTTCGAACACCGCCCCGTCATGCTGACCGAGATCACTCAGCTCTTCGCCGATGTGCCAGCAGGCACGGTCGTCGACGCCACTCTCGGCGGTGGCGGACATGCTGCATCGATTCTCGAGGCTCATCCCCACCTCGACGTTCTCGGCATCGACCAGGACACCGACGCGCTCAGTGCAGCTATCGAACGCCTGAAGAGTCAACGCAAGCGGCTCAGGACCAGCCATCGCAGATTCAACGAGTTTGACGACGCGCTTGCCGACCATCAGATCACCGAGATCAGCGGCGCACTTTTCGACCTTGGTGTCTCGTCGCCGCAGCTTGATCGCGGTGACCGGGGGTTCTCATATCGCAACGATGGTCCACTCGATATGCGGATGAACAGCGAACAGCAATGGTCCGCTTCCGACGTCGTGAACGGGTATGACGAGCGAGAACTCTCCCGGATCATCAAGAAGTACGGCGACGAAAAGTTCGCTCGACGAATCGCAGCAGCAATTGTCGCTGCCCGCCCCATCGCCACCACCTCCCAACTCGCGGAGGCGGTCACGAACGCCATTCCGGCGCCTGCGCGCCGGAGTGGCGGCCATCCTGCCAAGCGCACATTCCAGGCCATCCGCATCGAGGTCAATGGAGAGCTTGATGTCCTGCCCGACGCACTCGACCAGGCAGTTGAGGCCACGGTCCCCGGTGGACGAGTCGTGGTGCTGTCGTATCACTCGGGAGAAGACCGCATCGTCAAGGAACGGTTTGCCGTCGCTGCCGGCGCGTGTGACTGCCCGTACGACCTGCCGTGTGTGTGCGGTGCCGTCCAGACCGTACGGATTGTGCGCGGCGTCCCGAAGCGTGCGTCGGATGAGGAGCGTTCGTCGAATCGTCGAGCCGCTTCAGCCCGCCTCCGCGTTGTCGAACGGATCGAAACAGTCCGCAAGTCAGATGGCCAACCGGTGGGAACGATCTGATGGCGGTTCCCTTGCGGAACAGCGCGGTGAGTGCGCGGCGTACGCCGAAGCCCGCCGAACATCGCCCGGCTCTGACGCTTTCACCCGCGCCGCGCCGCCGCTGGCCCGCTGTCTTGGGCAGCTTCGCGTTGCTCGCAGTCCTCGCCGGCATGCTCGGGGCGGCGGTCTTCCATACACAACTCGCCGAGCGGCAGATTCGCATCGGGGTACTCGAGCGGTCTGTCAACGACGAGCGTGAGCGGTTCGACGAGCTCCGTCACCGGCGCGCCGAACTGCGTTCCCCGGTCCGCCTGGCGGCTGCTGCAGATGATCTCGGTATGGGTCCGGGCGACACCGGCACGTTCGTCGAACTCGATCCATGGCAGCTCGCACGGCAACTTGCTGCAGCGGGCGTTGTCGACGATCAGTCGCGCGATGTGATCATCGACACCGATCCACTTGAACAGTTCAGCGACGTCAAGCGCGTCTCAGCGGGCCAGCCCTAGGAGCACCTGAACATGGCGACTCGCACACACGGATCCACTCCTCGAAGCACACATTCATCAACTCGTCGCTCGTCATCGCAGACACCCGTGCGCGGCACCGTCGCATCGAAGCGTGCTGCGTCGGGGCGAGCGCAGAGCCCGGCGACCAAGCGGACAGGGGAGCGCGCCCGACGCGATCTCCGGCACTCGCCGGTCGGGCCAAGTCAACGCACGGCATCCAGCTCGCCCTCTCGCCCATCAAAGCCTCGCGCATCAAAACGGTCCCAGCAGCGGTCACGGCGGAACGTTCGAGCCCCCAAGCCAGACCAGCGGGCAGCTGAGCGCGGTGTCGGTTTGCCGCAACGTCGACTTCGGTTGGCGCTGGTGGTCATCGCGTTGATCCTGTGCGGCATCATCGCTCGCGTCGGATACTTGCAAACCAAGGAAGCCGACAGCCTGCGGTCTGCCGGTGCTGATCAATGGACGCGTTCCTACACGCTGCCCGCTCAGCGGGGCACAATGTTCGATCGTCACGGCAACGAACTCGCGATGTCTGTGCCGGCTGCATCGATCTCGATCAACCCGAAGCTCATCGTCGATGGAGCCGTGGTCGTCAACGACCTCGACAACCTGCTCGAACTCTCCGACGAGAAGCGCGCTGACCTCCTCGACGAAATTGCTCGCAAAGACCGCGGGTTCGTCTATGTCGCTCGGCAGATCGACGCCAATATCGGACAGTTCATTCGCGACCTGGGTCACGCGGGTGTCAACGTCGACGACGAGTCGCGTCGAGAGATGCCGGGTGGCGACACCGGTCGGAGCGTGCTCGGTCGAACCAACATCGACGGCGAGGGCATCGCCGGGCTCGAAAAGCAGTACGAGGATGTCCTCACCGGAACGAGCGGCTCGATGACGCGCGAAGTCGACCCGAAGCAGCGCACGATTGCCGGTTCGGAGTCGATCGCCCAGGCGCCGGTCGACGGCGACGACCTCGTCCTCACGCTCGATCGCTCGATTCAGTTCTCCACCGAGCAGGTGCTGCTCGCCCAACTCGAGCGCATCGGGGCGAAGGGCGGCACCGTCATCGCATTGGACACACCAACGGGTGAGGTCCTCGGCATGGCCTCGGTGCGACGTGACGACGACACGGGTGGCTATGCAGTCACGAACGGAAACTTTGCAGCGGTCGACGCGTATGAGCCGGGCTCGGTCGCGAAGGTCATCACCGTGGCTGGAGCGCTTGACGCTGGAGCGGTCACGCCCGACACGGCGTTCACGGTGCCGTGGCGCAAGCAGTACGCGGACGACTTGCTCAAGGACAGCCACGAACACCCTGACCTCTATCTCACCGTGTCCGACATTCTCACTGAGTCGTCGAACATCGGCACGATCATGGTGCAGCAAGCCCTGGGGCGATTCGAACATCACGAATACATGACGGACTTCGGCCTCGGCGAGAAAACAGCACTGGACTTCCCTGGTGAGTCGGACGGCATCCTCAAGGCGCCGGACGAACTGTGGGGCTCCGAGCGGGTGACGGTGTCGTATGGCCAGGGAGTCTCGAGCACGTCACTCCAACTCGCGGCAGCGGTCAACGTCATCGCCAATGGCGGAATCTACGTGGCACCCAAGCTCGTGCGAGCGGTCGTCGGACCTGACGGTACGCAGACCCCGGCTCCAGACGCCCCGAGCCGACGGGTTGTGTCCGAGCAAGCCGCAAACCAGACCGCCGCCATGATGCAGCGAGTCGTGTGTGAGGGCACTGCGACGCGGGCACAGGTCGACAACCTGCCCATTGCGGGCAAGACCGGAACGGCGTTCAAGGCGGCGCCAAATGGCACGTACTACAACGAGCAGGGCCAGCGGATCTACTACGCGAGTTTCGTCGGATTCTTCCCGGCCGACGACCCGCAGGTCACTGTGCTCGTCTCGGTCGATGAACCGCCAGCAGGCACGAATGATCGTTTCGGTGGCACCGCCGCTGCGCCGGTCTTTGCCGCCCTTGTCCCCACGCTCATCCATGAGTTGGGAATCCAGCCCGCACCTGGCAGCACCGGATGTCAGGAATGACCGAAGTCGGTCGCATCATGGCCCTGCTGGAGGTAGCAGACGCCGTGCTCGTTCCGTCCAGCACTGACGCCACCGCGGTCGTCGTCACCTCGGTCACGCATGACTCGCGCCAGGTCCAGGTTGGCACGTTGTTCGCCTGCCTCGTCGGCGATCGAGCGGACGGACACGAATTCGCCGTTGACGCAGTCCAGGCGGGCGCCACAGCGCTGTTGGTTGAGCGTGAATTGACCCAACCCGAGCTGTCCGGCGTGCCACAGATTGTCGTCGACAGTGCTCGGCGCCGGTTGGGTCCGATCAGCGCGCTTGTTGCAGGTGAGCCATCATCCGCGTTGAGGACTGTCGGCGTGACCGGGACCAACGGCAAGACCACCGTCTGTGCGATGCTCGCCGCGGTCTTCGAAGCGAATCAGTGGGCAACGGGCATCATCGGCACGCTGCACGGTCTCCGCACGACACCCGAGGCGCCGGAACTCCAGGCAACGCTCGCACACTTCGTGGCCGAGGGCCACCAAGCTGCGGTGCTTGAAGTCTCGTCGCACGCGCTTGCACTCCACCGTGTTGACGGGACGCGGTTTGATGCGGTCGTCTTCACCAACCTGGGACACGATCACCTCGACCTGCACGGAACTCCTGAGGAATACTTCAGGGCCAAGGCGTCGCTGTTTCGGTCCGAGTTCACACCGCTTGCGTTGATCAACACAGATGACACGCATGGTCGGCTGCTCGTCGATGTGGTCACGTCCAGCGATGAGGACATCACGGTGATCCCCTTCAGTACCTCTGATCTCACCGATGTGCGGGTGACCGCCACCTCGATCGACTATCGGTGGCGTGGCCATGACGTCTCGGTTGCAATTGGTGGTGACTTCAATGTCTCAAACTCGTTGGCCGCGCTCGAATCCGCGGTGGCGTTGGGCGTCGAGCCGGCAATCGCGGCATCGGCTCTGAGTGGTCTCCCGGTCGTTCCGGGCCGCTTCGAGAGCATCGGCTCATCTCACGGCAGCCGGATGCCGTTCTCGGTGGTCGTCGACTATGCCCACACTCCTGATGGACTCGCCGAAGTGCTCGCCGCAGCTCGTTCGGTTGTCGCGAGCGACGCAGCGGTGATCGTTGTGTTCGGCTGCGGCGGCGATCGGGATCATGCCAAGCGCCCCGCAATGGGGGCAGCTGCGGCGGCGGGCGCAGATCGGGTGATCATCACCTCCGACAATCCGCGAACCGAGAACCCGATGTCGATCATCAATGACATCAACGAGGGTGTCGACGACCACTACCGTGACCATGTCGTCTCCCAACCCGATCGGCGCCTGGCGATCGGTACTGCACTCGACGTGGCCCGCCCGGGTGACATCGTCGTCATTGCGGGCAAGGGTCACGAACAAACACAGGACCTCGGCGGCAACGTCGTGGCGTTCGACGACCGGGCCGTCGCTCGCTCGTTCCTGGACATGACAACCCCAGAAAGCATGGATCTCTCGTGATCGCCATCATGATCGCCACCGCGGTGTCGACACTCGTCTCGCTCTTCGGTACTCGATACCTCATCGTCTTTTTTCAGACTCGCGGACAGGGCCAACCGATCCTCGGCAAGGAGGACCACGGGCCCGAACATCACATGGTCAAGCAGGGCACACCGACGATGGGCGGGATTGCGATCGTCGTGGCCGCATTTGTCGGCTGGGTCGTCGCCCACGTCCGAGACCTCGCATTTTCCAATCAAACAATGATCGTGTGGGGTGGCGTGCTCTTTCTCGCTGCCATGGGCTTCCTCGACGACTACATCAAGGTGCGTAAACGGCACAACCGCGGCATTTTCTGGAAGCAGAAGAACTACATCACCATGCTTGCCAGCTTCGCCATGGCGTGGTTCCTCGTCATCGGTACCGGTATCTCTGAGACGATCTCGATTACCCGCCCAGAGATCGGCATCGAGGTGCCGACGATCGTGTGGGTGCTGTTCGCTGGCGCCATTATCTGGGCAACGACCAACGCGGTGAATGTCACCGACGGTCTCGACGGCCTTGCCGCTGGTTCCGCGCTGATGGGCTTCGGAGCGTTCGCTCTGATCGGCTACTGGCTGTTCCGTAATCCCGATGTCTACGACGGCGCGGTCAACCCGCTCGACATGGGTGTGTTTGCCGCCGCGTTTGCCGGTGGTTGTCTCGGCTTTCTGTGGTGGAACGCTGCACCGGCGCGCATCTTCATGGGCGATGTCGGGGCCTTGGCCATCGGCTCCGCACTCGCCTTTCTCGCTCTGACCACCAACACCATGCTCCTGATCATCCTGATTTGTGGCATCAACGTGATGGAAGCAGGGTCGGTCGCCATTCAGATGGTCGTGTTCAAGGCATCGGGTCGGACCAAACGCCTCTTCCGGATGTCGCCGATCCACCATCACTTCGAGCTCATTGGCTGGCCCGAAACCACGGTGATCATTCGATTCTGGCTCCTGTCCGGCATCTCCATCGCCACGGCTGTTGCGATCTTTATCGCCGACTTCACCAACGTCGCCGGCGGTCTCAGAGTTCCATGAGCGCCCGTCCCGACAACCGTCCGAAGGCGCTGGTCTACGGCCTGGCCGTCGCCGGTGTGTCGACCGTGCGCGCCCTGCTTCGCCATGGACATGACGTCATCGCCGCCGATGACACGATCACACCAGAACGCCTTGCGACTGCCACTGAACTCGGTGTGGAGCTGATCGATTCCTCAGTCCGGTCCGTCGACGAACTGCTTGACGGCTGCTCGATGCTCTGCCCGGCGCCCGGCGTGCCAGAGACGCATCCCATCATCGAAGCTGCGCTCGCTCGCGGCATCGAGATCGTCTCAGAGATTGAACTGGCTTACCGGTGGGAACAGCAACGTCCGGGTGGCCCCCGCCGGATGCTCGCAGTCACCGCAACCGATGGCAAGACCACAACGTCCAAGCTTGCCGTTCACCTGCTCGAAGCAGCCGGCGTTCGCTCGATTGACGCAGGGAACACCGACACGCCTCTCGTTGACGCTCTTGATGCCGTTGACGAGGTTGGCAACGAACGCTACGACGCTTTCGTCGTCGAGTGCAGCAGCTTCCGCCTCGCTTGGACCCCGACATTCCGGGCCGATGCCGCTGCATGGCTCAACCTGCAACCGGATCACCTGAACTGGCACCGGTCCATGAACGCATACGAGGCTGCCAAGGCGCAGGTCTTCGCCAACCAGACCGCTGCTGATGTTGCGATTGGCTTCGCCGAGGACCCCGTCGTGATGGCATGGCTGGCTCAAGCCCCTGGGAGGCAGTGCAGCTTCGGCGGACCCGATGCGGACTACCGAGTCGAGAATGCAACGCTGGTCGGCCCCAACGGGACCATTGCGCCGCTGCGATCGCTGCGACGACGGCTGCCTCATGACGTCACCAACGCGTTGGCTGCATCGGCGCTGGTGCTCGAGACTGGGCTCGCCGACGCGGCCGCCGTTGCCAGTGGTCTCGCAACGTTCGTCGGTCCGCCGCACCGATTGGAACGCATCGCGACGATCAACGGCATCGATTGGTACAACGACTCGAAGGCCACGACACCGCACGCCGCGGCCGCCGCAATCAGGTCGTTCGAACGGATTGTGTTGATCGCCGGAGGAGCGGACAAGGGCGTAGCCCTGTCATCGATGGCCGCCGAGCCCGAACGCTTCGCAGGGGTGATCGGTCTGGGTGCAACAGCGCCAAACATCGTTGAATTGTTCATCGCTGCAGGCGTCAATGCCGAACGGGTTGTCGATGTGCAGACCCTTGAACGCGCCGTGACACAGGCGGCCGAGTGGGCCGGCGATGGCGATGTCGTTCTGCTTTCCCCGGGGTGCGCCAGCCTCGATCAGTTTGCAAGTTTCGAAGTGCGTGGCGACACCTTTCGCCGCTTGGTCGCCGCTCTTTCGCAGGAGGTCTCTGCATGACATCAACACTCACCGTTGCCGACCGCCGTCGGGCGGCGCTCGAACGCCGCACTGCGTCGGCGGCGCCGGCGCGGTCCGCCGCGCGTGTGAAGTCGCAGACTGCGAAGTCCCTGCGCTCGAAGACGCTTCCAGCACGCCGTCGGCCGCTGTTGCAGCCGGCTCGGCAGGCAACGAAATCCGCCTGGACGACCCGCGGGAAACTCGGCCCGCCACCCGGCACGTTCTACGTCATTGCCGGCATCGTCGCAGTGTTCGTGATGCTTGGACTCGTGATGGTGCTCTCCGCATCAGCGATCACCCAGGTCAACGTCGGCAACTCGCCTTACGCCGTCTTCGGGAGGCAGGCGATGTGGGCGGGATTCGGTCTCATTGGGATGATCTTCGCCACGCAGGTGCCGTACACCGTGTGGCGTCCGCTCACGATCCCCCTTGCGGTGCTCGGCGTGGGAGCGATGGCAGCACCCTTCGTGCCTGGCCTTGGGGTCAGCATCAACGGTGCTCGTTCGTGGATCCGCGTCGGCGGGTTCTCGATGCAGCCGTCGGAGTTCCTCAAACTTGTGGTGGTCATCGTTGCTGCTGACCTGCTGACACGCCGCGAGCGCGGGATGGCAGACCCCACTCGCACCGTGCTTCCCGTCGCCGCGATTGCCGGACTCGCTGCGGCACTCTGCTTGGTGCAGGGTGACCTCGGATCGGCCATCGTGATCGGTGCAATCGTGCTGAGCGTCGCGTGGATTGCCGGACTGCCGATGCGCCAAATCTCGATGTTGGGGTTCGTTGCGATCGCCGGTGCGCTGATCTTTGTCGTGTCCAGCCCGCGGCGGCTCAGTCGATTCACGGCCTTCACCGACATCGAAGCCCACAAAGAGTTTGAGTCGTATCAGGTGTATCAGGGACTGGTCAGCATCGCGAACGGTGGCCTCACCGGATCCGGTATCGGCGGGAGCCGGGCCAAGACCGGCTTCCTTCCGTATGCGCACAGTGACTTCATCTTTTCGATCATCGCCGATGAACTCGGCATGATCGGAGCAGCGGCAGTGGTCGGTGGCTTCATCGTGCTCGTGGCCTTTGGCGTGCAGACGGCGTTGGCTGCTCCCGATCGTTTCGGAATGCTGCTTGCCGGCGGTATCTCGGCCTGGTTCGGGGTGCAAGCGATCGTCAACCTCGGTGGTGTGACGGGTTTGATGCCCGTCACCGGTCTGACGCTGCCCTTCTTCTCCGCAGGCGGTAGTTCGCTCTTCGTCAGCATGTTTGCTGCGGGATTATTGCTGAGCGTCGCTCGGCGCGTGCCTCGTCGCTGATGACCGAATCGCCGAGCGCAACGTTCGCTGTCGTGACTGGTGGTGGCACGGCCGGCCACGTGCTCCCCGCTCTGGCTGTGGCCGAAGCGCTGGTGGCACGCGGACATGATCCAGCGAGCATCGTCTATGCGGGATGCGAACGCGGGATCGAGACTCGGCTGCTGCCCGGCACCCCGTTCCCGCACCGGTTTTATGACGTCATCGGACTACAGCGCAGTGTGACTCGTCGCAATCTCGGCTTCGTCCCGAAGCTGATCCGCAGTACCCGCCAGGCAATCAAGGACCTCCGTGCCAGCCGTCCCTCCGTTGTCGTATCGGTCGGCGGATACGCCAGCGTGCCGTCGGTCTTCGCTGCGCGCCGCCTGAAGGTGCCCGTCGTCGTGGTCTCCTATGACCGGACGCCCGGACGAGCCAGCCGACTGTCGGCGCGCCGTGCGGTGGCATGTGCCGTTGCGTTTGAGAACTCGCCGCTCCCACGGGCCGAGATCACGGGCGCACCAGTGCGTCAGGCGATCTTCGATGTCGATCGGGTGGCAAGCCGCGCTGCGGCGCGCGCTCGTCTGGGGCTTCCGGAAGATCGCTTCGTCGTGGCGGTCATGGGCGGGTCGCAGGGGTCCGGCGTCTTGAACGGAGCGGTGGCTGACTACTTGGAACAGCACGCTCACGACAGCCAACTCGCCGTCCGACAAGTAGCCGGTGATCGCTTTGTGGACGGGATTGATCGGGTCGGCAACGGTGCTGCCGACGGACCGGGCGTGCTCCACCAACTCGTTGGCTACGAAGATGACATGCCGTCGGTCTATGCCGCTGCCGATCTACTCATCGGACGCGGTGGGGCGAGCACAGTGCACGAAGTTGCCGTCACAGGGACGCCAGCAATCCTGGTGCCGTGGCCGAATGCGGCTGACGATCACCAGACCGACAACGTCGAATGGCTCAGCGAGCAGGGTGGGGCGGTGCTGCTTGCCGAGCAGAACTTGGATCATCCCGGAGTCGGACTCGCTGACACGATCGAACGGTTGCGCACCGACCCGGCAGCACTCTCCCAACTCAGTGCTGGGGCCAGCTCGCGGGGTGATGTTCATCGATCTGGCGCATTGGCAGCGTTGATCGAGCGTGTCGCTCTAACATCTGCTGCATCGTGATGCCTGCCCCGCCGCTTGACCTTTCGATTCCACACCGCCTGCACGTCGTCGGCATTGGCGGACCGGGCATGAGTGCCATTGCCATCGCCCTCGCCGAGATGGGACATGACGTGTCCGGCAGCGACCTGCGCGAGCACCCTGTTCTCGAACGAGTTCGTGCAGCGCAGGCGCGAGTGCACGTGGGGCACGATCGCAACTACGTTCACGGTGTCGACGCCGTTACTGCATCGACCGCTATCCCGGCGCACAACATCGAACTTGACGAAGCCCGCACCACGGGCGTCACCGTCCTCCGACGCGCCGGCATGCTCGCCTCGATCTGCGCGCGGGCCAAGTCGCTGGCCGTCGCGGGGACGCACGGCAAGACCACGACCACGTCCATGCTGATGTTGATGCTGGCCGAAGCACGCCTGCGGCCAAGCTTCATCGTTGGAGGCGATGTCACCGATGTCGGTACGGGTGCGCACTGGTCGGGCGGGGAGTGGCTCGTCGTTGAAGCCGACGAGAGCGACGGCACGCATCTTGAGTTGCCGTTGTACGGCACGATTATCACCAACATCGAGACCGACCATCTCGACCACTACGGCAGCTTCGATGGCATCGTCGACAGCTTTGATACGTATCTGGCGCAAATCCCCGGACCGAAAATCGTCAATGCTGACGACGACGTGACCCGTCGGCTTGGCGCCAAGTGCGGTGCCATCACGTTTGGCCTCGGCAGCGACGCAGACGTTCGTGCGGTCGACATCGAAGCCGCCGACGGATCGTTCACGTTCGAAGTCGAACGGCGCTCAGCGAGCGGTATGGACCGGCTCGGCGCGATTCATCTGCCGATGCGCGGCATTTACAATGTGCGCAACGCACTCGCGGCCACTGCGATGGCCTTGGAGATCGGCGTTGAGTTTGCCGACATCGCCGCAGCACTGGCCAAGTTCGGTGGGGTGGCCCGGCGGTTCGACGTTCGCGGCGTTGACGGCGGAGCAACTTTCGTTGACGACTACGCCCACTTGCCGACCGAAATCGACTCGGTCCTCACCGGAGCGCGCGAGAGCGGCGATGGCTGGAATCGCGTTATCGCCGTCTTCCAGCCCAATCGCTTCAACCGCATCTCAGAGATCTGGCGTGACTATGCCGATGCATTCGGCCAGGCCGACCTCGTCGTGCTCACCGATATCTTCGCCTCTGGAACGACGCCCATTCCGGGGATCACCGGCAAGCTGATCGTCAACGCCGTCACCGAGGCGCACCCGGGCAGACGTGTTATTTGGCTCCCCAGCCGCTCCGACCTGGTGTCGTTTGTCGCCGGCGAAGCTCGATCGGGCGACGTTGTTATTTCGATGGGATGTGGCGACATCGCATCGTTCCCGTCAGAAGTCCTCGATGCCCGAAGATCGGCCTGACATGGAATCGAACCATGAGCAGGCGGTCGCACGCGCTGCGGAACTGCTGGGGCCGTTAGCGGCGCGGGACGTGCCGATCGGCCCCATGACCACGTACCGCGTGGGTGGCTCGGCCGATCTGTTTGTCCGTCTCACTGCTCGTGATCAGATCCCGACCGTCGCCACAGCGCTCCACGTTTCTGGACTTCCTCTTCTGGTCATCGGGCGTGGGTCGAATCTGCTCGTCGCCGACGCCGGCTTCCGTGGGGTTGCTCTCTCGATCGCGGATATCTGCAACGACATCGAGATCGACACTGAGACATCAACCGTGACGGCGGGAAGTGGCGTCCTCCTTCCGGTCTTGGCGCGCCGTATCGCATCGGCGGGCTTGACTGGATTCGAGTGGGCGGTCGGCGTGCCGGGCTCGGTCGGGGGCGCCGTGCGAATGAATGCAGGCGGACATGGATCGGATATGTCGGCGTCACTGACATCGGTCACGCTGGCTGACCTCGCTGATGACCCAAACGGTGACATCGTGCAGTCGATGGATGTCGAACAACTCGGGTTGCGTTTCCGCGGCAGCGGGCTCTCGCCGACCCAGTTGATCATCGACGCGACCGTGCAGCTCGCACCCGGTAGTCGAGAGGCCGCCGAAGGTGAACTCAGTGAGATCGTGCAGTGGCGTCGGGCCAATCAGCCCGGTGGGCAGAATGCCGGATCGGTGTTCGTCAACCCGGTACCTGGCGAAGTGACCTGCGGCGCATTGATCGACAGCGCCGGCCTCCGCGGCTTTCGGCACGGGTCGGCAACCGTCTCGGAGAAGCACGCCAACTTTATTCAGGCCGACGAGAACGGCAGCGCCGATGATGTTCGAGCGCTGATGCGTCTTGTCCGTGATCGAGTCGAAGCTGCTTCGGGCTGGCGATTGCGCAGTGAGATCAGGTTGATCGGCTTCGAGGACGACTTCTGATGTTCGGACGCAAGAAACCTGCCGAGAATCACGTTGGCGAGCCGACACCGGCGAGCGAACGAGTGCGCACCGAGGACTCCGTGCTCGACGAGTTGTCGCGGGCGTTTGGTACAGCGGACAAGCAGCACGAGGGGCAGGATGCGGCCCGAGATGACAATGCGGCGCTGATCTCTGACGACGACGACACGGAACAGACCGCGGTCGATCCGCTCAGCGGACTCCTTGACGAACGGGTTGACGAACGGG